>JAIRRL010000108.1 GCA_031255985.1 Gracilibacteraceae bacterium | reverse complement strand
AGCAGGGCGGCGGGGGCGTGCGGGGCGCGCAACAAAGCCGCCGCTGCCGCCGTCCCCGCCGGCGCGGAGGGGGCGGCGGGCAGCGGCGGTGCGGGCGGGAGACACAGCAGCAAGGCGATCAGCGGCAGAACCAGGAAGCGGAGGAATTTCCTGCGATTCATCAATATGGGGATCCTTTCAGTTTCCGCCGGTTCAGCCGCCGCCGCCGAAAGCGACGATTTCCGTGTCGCTGGCGACATAACGGTTGGAGACGTTATGATTGGCCGCGCCGGGCGTGAGGAAGATGGGCGATTCCGTCATCGCCGCCAGCGCAGCGCCCGGCAGGGCGTCCACAAGCGAGACGCCGTTAGCGGTGAAAACCTTGTCGTATTTGAAAGTCAAAGTGTCGCAGATGATGGCGTTGGTGGCGTAGCGATCCGAGCCGCCCAAGCGGGTGAAATCCCGGTAGCCTTCCACCAAGGTCGGGCCGCCGAGGATATAGCCGGTATCTTCCGGAACGCCGCTCACCCGGCCGGCCGGATCGGCCAGGTGGAAAACAAACCGGTGCGCGGCGGCGTAGGAAGCGGCGGACAGCGCGTCGGGCACGGCGTTATAGCCGATGAGAAAAGCGCCGTTCGGGTTCTTTATTTCCGCGTTCACCAATTGAGTCGTTTCCATCCGGGTGCGCCCTTTCAGCACTATCACGTCGGCTTCGGGAAAATCCCGGTTCAGCTCGTTTGGCACCGAGGCGGGCAAAGCGCCGATGACGTAGATTTTTTTCGCCCCCAGCCATTTTATTTCGTCCCGCACTGTCATGCTCATTTTGCCGTTCACGATATAGAGGATGGGGCACGCTTCCTGCCCGGCCAAAGACGAGGCGGTCAGAGCGTCGATCAGGTTTTCCTGATTGCCGGAAACGAGGATGACCGTATCGCTGTTTTTCCAGCCGTAATGCGAAATAGCGACGGATGTTTCCACCCGGTCGGGTCCATAGATCCGCGGCAAGTTCGACACGACCGGGAAAGCCTGAAAACCGCCGGGCGGAACGGCGTAACCGCCGCCGCCGCCTCCTCCTCCCCCGCTGTTGCCGAAGCCGGGGGGCGGGGGGAGATTCGGCACTTTGGACTCAAAAACTTGCAGCCGCAAGTTCCAGGCGGTGGTAAGCCAGGGGTCTTCCGCCCAATTGAGACCGGCGGCGGTGATAAACAGGTTGTAATATTCCGGCTCCGTACTGCGCAACAAGGTCAGCGGCGCCACCCAGGCAGCGGCGGTGTCGCCGGTCACCTGCCGCCAGGCTCCCTGCTCGGTTTTGCCGTCGGGATAATAATACGGCTGGTTCAATACGGCGACTTCGGCTTTGGGATTGGACACATCCAAATTTGAATTAAAATACAAGGCGACGTTTTTGCGCATATAAGATCTGCCCTGCACCGAAGCGCCGGATTCATCCGCCGATTCCACCCGGGCGATAAAAGGCGGACAATCGCTGGCCAAAGCCAATCTGGGATATTCCTCATATAACAAAGTGGAATCGGGGACCGTCGCCATATCGCTGAGTTTATACCTCATGCTCTCCGATGCCAGGGCATTGGGGGCCTCGTTTGACAAATTATGGTAAATATCATTGAGCCGGTAAGTCGCCCCTCTTTCCGTCGCGAAGCGCACGGTCGTCATGATGGCGTTGTGATGAAACGGATTGATTTTTTGCAAATCAGCCGCCAGCGTCTTGAAGCGGTTGCCGGCGATGATTTCGGGATAAAGCGCGGCCGCCCCGGCGGGCAGTCTGTTTTTATAAGCGAACGTCCCGTAGGTATCGCTGGAAACATTATATAAGTCGGCGGCGGGGTTAACCGTGTATTCAATATCGTCCGGCCCCACGGCCGCGCCGTATAAACTGAGATAAGCCGCCAAAAAGCGGCGGAAATCGTTTTGGCCGCCAAAATCGGCGAGATTGCGGTTATTTACGGTCGTATAGACAAAACTCCCGTCCGCCTGCGGGCGCAACCGCTCCGGCTCAAGCCCGAAACCGTAGTTATAAATGACGCTGGGGGCAACTATCGGCTCAACGGCGTCAAGAAAGAGCGAATTGGTGATGCGGCCGTCATAGAAACCGACATCGTATATTCTGTCAAAAAGGCATTTGTCGGCCGGCGCGTCCACCACAGCGTCCCACATGTCGTAAATTTCCGTGTAACTCATGGCGCGGGCGGCGATGCGCTGAGGCAGATTATACTCCGCCTCAATTTCATCGTCTAAAAGGCGGGGGCTGTCGCCGGTAAAAAAGCCGTGTTTGATCTCATTGACGCTGAGCAGCGGTCTCTGCACGGCGGTATAATCCATATCCGTCCGGCCGCCGCCCGCATCTGTGATGGCGACGAAGCCGGGACCGTTGCCGTCAAGGTCGAAGGGCTGCAGAATGGCGTAGTCTTCCGGGCCGCCGCCGACTCCGGTCTTGACCGTTCCGCGGTTGATTATGCCGCTCTTGGTATCAAAGAGCAGGCGGACGCCGGGCGGAACCGTCAATGTTTTGCCGGCGGGAACCGTCACTTCTTCCGCCAAAATCCAGGTATTGCGCTCCGGATCCAAGGTGAAATCGGACGCGCCCGCCGCGTATGCCGCGTCCAGAACCGCCTGACGCAAAACGGTGAGTTGAAGTACCTCCAAATTCAAGGTTAACCTGGTCTCGGCGCTGTTGATCGCCTCGACGAACGAGCCGCTCTCGTCAACCAAATTGCCGCTCAGGCTCAGATCAAGTCTGACGGTTGAGCTGTTGTAGTTTTCCGGCACGAAAAGATCTATTTCCCAAACAATCGTCTCCGCGCCGCGCAGATGATCCACTTGCGCCGGCCGCACATTTACGGTCAGCGAGGGATCAAAAGCCCCGGCGGCCGATACGGCCGCATGCAGCTCGACGTCAGTAAAATGACCGCGCACGCTCTGGACGGTAATGGAGAGCGGGTTTACCCGGTTGGGAACCAGCCGTCCCTGGAGAGTTCTCTCCAATATGCGGATTTTCGCCTGGCTTTTGGGCATCGGCTCAAGCATTTTCTCCAGGTTGACCTGCCGGAAACGCCAAGTTCTCCCTTTGGAGTAGTAGGCGGAGAACAAATCCGTATTGCCGGTGACGCGATCCCAGAGGACTGAGTTATCGTCGTCCAGGCCGTTATTGGCCAGATTGGATTTAAGCACGGCCGCCATGGCGCTGACGACCGCGGCGGCGGGGGAAGTGCCGCTGGCGGCCATGTAGCCGCTGCCGGCGGCTTCCAGGCTCCAGATATCCGTTCCCGGCGCCATGACCTCATATTCAATATCGTTGCCGGGAGCGGCGTCCCAATTGGAAAAATCAGCCAACATATTGCCGGCCGCGTCCGGCGTCCTGGCCGAAGCCATGACGCCGACGACGTTGCCGAATCCGGCCGGATATGTCACCGCTCCATACGCGTCGGCGGTGTCCTCATTTGGTCTCGCCTCGTTGCCGGCGGAAGCGATCAGGAGAATTTCACGCTGCCAGGCCTTGGAGACGGCTTCCGCCATCGCCCGGGAATAAGCGGGAGAAGAGAAGCTCATATTGGCAATATCGACGATCCGGTTGGCGGGATCGGCGTTCAATTCGGCGATATAATCCAAGCCGCGCAAACAGGCGCTCAGCTGGAAATAGGGGGAGGCGCCCCCTATTTTGATTGGCAATATCTTGGCGCCGACTGCCAGGCCGGTGTTTCTGCCGGCGATAACGCCCGCCATCGCCGTGCCGTGCCCGTTGTCGTCGGTAACATCGTATGGGTCGGATTCTCCCGTGAAGTTCCGGTGCTTATCCGGATCATATACACTGTTCACAATATCAGGGTGCATGTTCAGACCGGAGTCCAGAACGGCGACGACCACGCCGGCTCCGTCGTTAAAGGGCGCGGCCTTGTCCAGGCCGGCCTGAACGCCGTAGCCGTAGTTCAAACGATCCGCCCCTTTCCACTGATAAGGCTCGTTATTGGGCAAAGCGGCGGCGGCGCGGATGATCCCCTCCTCCGCCTCCGTCGGCGCGGGCAGGGAAATATCGTTCCAATCCACGTTAACCGTATAATTGGGTTCGGCGCAGAGAACTTGCGGATAAGCCAGCAATTCCTCCGCCACCCGCTCCAGCTGGCTTCCGCTTCGCAAAGCGAGCAGATACCAGTCGCCGGGGCCGGAAGCCTCGGCCGGGTCTCCCGCCGCTTCCCCGTTCAGATCAGCCCCCGCCGCTTCCGCCCCGGTCAGACTGAAGATTTTTTCCGCCGTCTCTATGACCTCCACGTCCGGCAGAGAGCTGTCCGGCTCGAGTTTTACCAGCAGTTCGTCCGTCGCCGCCGCGTCGTTCCAACGGGCGGAACGGCCGTCGCCGCGATCAAAACGCAAGGTTTCCGTCAAAGATTGAACGATCTGGTCAGAATAGCCGCCTGTAAAAGCGTAGCTCCCATATTCGCCCGGCGCCGCCGGCGCGGACGCGGGCGGCGGCGCCAGGGAAAACAGCAGCAGCGCCGCCAGTAAGCTTATGATTTTCCGTTTTTTCTTGATCATTTTCTTGTGGCGCGGGACTCCGGAAACGCGCCTCTCTCCCCCTTTCAGGCTCGGAAACCGGCCGCGTCACTGTTTCCAGTACGCGGCCTTTTCATTGTATGGAATATAATAAAACCCGGTTTTCCGCTCAAAAGCCACAAGCGCCAGCCCCGGCAAGGTGTCGCGCTTCAGGCCCAAAGCGTCGCATATTTCATTGATCAGACCGGCGGGAAAAGGATTCACAAAAATAAGTCCGGTTTTTTCAAACAACGTGCGCGCGAGAGGGGAAACTTTTTTATAAGAACCGATGATCGCCCATATCTCGATATTTTCCCGATTGGAGGCTATATAATGCAGACGGGCAAGCTGTTCCACGAACTCCGGCCTATCCCAGAATTTAGCGGAAAAATCCAGGAAAAGCCGGACCGGAGAGCCGCCTTCATCCGGGGCTTGCAGCGCCCAAGTGGCGAAACACTCGATAAAAGTGATGACGCGGGGGGCGTAGTCGCAGGCGCAATGATAAACTCCCGGTTCGGAGGGCTGCGTGATCCAGGTGATGTCGGTGTTATAAGCTTCGAGATCCCGAACAGAATTGCGAATCGCTTCGTCAAAGGGCATCCGCTGGTCGGCGTCGGTAAGGACGATGTTAACGGCGTTATTCTGAGTGAATTCGGGAGTTTGCAGTGTGGCCCAGATTAGTTTTGATTTGCCGGAGCCGGCTTCCCCCAAAATCAGGTGACTGCCGGGCCGGAAATGCGTGAAAGGCAGAGTTTGCTCGCTCATGAGACGCACATCCTTTCTCAGTTATCTTTCAATTTAGCTTATTCTACACAGAATTCGCTTTCCCTTTCCTCTATGGCATAAATTACACACCTTGTTTTGCGCCGTCCCTCCGGTTCAGCTCCGCCGGCGCCGCCGCGCCTTTAAACGCCGACGGCGGCGCCTGTTTCTTCAGCTTCAGCTTCAGCCTCGTCTTCTTCCCTGAGCCAGTCTTCCAGCTTCCGGGCCACCGCCCCGTAGGCGAGATTATCCGTTTGTTCGCGCAGCCAGGCCACCAATTCGTCGGCGCCGGCTTCCTCATAAGAATATTTCTCCAGCTCTTCCAGCGCTTCCTCCATCTGGTTTACCCGGAAATGGCGGCTGCCGTCCAGCATGAGCAGCAAAGTTTCCCGCGCCGGCCCGTTTTTGCGCTCCAGGGCGCGCCGGCGGTAAAGCACGTCCTGCAAACCGCGCAGCAGTTCTTCCAATTCGACGGCAAATCTCTCGTGCGCCGTCTGCAAATGAGCCGAATAGCCCTCTCTGGATAATTTTTCCAGCAAGGCCGCCCGCTCCCCCAGTCCGTCGGCGCAAATGCCGTAACAACTGCTCTTCAGGCCATGCACCGCCACGGAATAGTCCGGCCAGTTTTCCGGCAGCATGGTCTCCATGCGTCTGAGCGTTTCCGGCGTATGGCGGGCGAAGGAATGGAGTATGTTTTGAAAAGGAATTTCCCCGTAGCGGCGGCGGCCTTCCTGCCAATTGAGACCGGGAACGCGACTCGCTTCCGGGGCCAGGGCTTCTTCGCCTCCGGTTGCCCCGGTTGCCCCGGCCGCCCCGGCGGAACCAACCGCCGCCGCTCCCGCTCCCGTCTCTACCTCCGTCTCCGGCGGGGGCGAGCGGAAAGCGGGCGGCGGCGTTTCCGTCAGCAGTCGCCGCTGGACGCAGCGGCGCATTTCCAGATCAAGCTGGCGCAAATTGATGGGTTTCGCCGCCACCCCGTCAAACCCGTTTTCCAGGAATTTTTGCCCGTTCTCACGGGCGTCGTCAGCCGTCAGGGCGATAATAGGCAAAGCGGCGGCGTATTCCGTGCCCAGGCCCCGGATGAGGCGGGCGGCCTCGATTCCGTTGATTTCCGGCATACGGTAATCCATGAGAACAGCGTCGTAGCGCGGCGCGCCCGCCCGCACCATTTCCAGCGCTTCCCTGGCGCGGGAAGCGCAGTAAACGCCGACGCCGCACGGAGTGAGCAATTCTATGGCCACATCCAGATTGGCGGCCACATCGTCCACCACCAGGATTTTTTTGCCGCGCAAATTGGCAAAAACCGGCGTCGCGGCCAGCGCTCCGTCATAAGCGCATTGAGCCATGATCCGCTCCGCCGTCTCTACGCCGATAGGCTCGGCTCTGGCGATGCCCTGCTGGATTTCAACCGTAAATACGCTGCCCTTGCCGTATTCGCTTTCCACGCTGATGATTCCGCCCATCATTTCCGTCAGCTGCTTCGTGATGGCCAGACCCAGGCCGGTGCCTTCGATATTGCGGTTGACCGTCGTATCCACCTGAATGTATTCGTTAAACAGCTTGGCCAAATCCTCCCGCCGGATGCCGATGCCGGTATCGCTGACCACAAAACTGAGACGGGCCTGAATCCCCGTTTCCGCGCTCACCGGCGTCCAGCGCGCCGCCAGAGTGACGCCGCCGGCCGGGGTGTATTTGATCGCGTTGGAGAGCAGATTATTCAGTATTTGCCGCACGCGGATCTCGTCGCCGAAAAGCCGCTCCGGCAGCGTCCGGTCCAAATCCAGCTTAAAGCGGAACTGTTTTTGTCCGACCCGCACAAGATTCATTTGCGCGGTTTCGTTGACCAAAGCGGCTATATCGTATTCCACCGGCACAAGGGCGAAACCGCCCGCGTTGATTTTGGATATATCCAGCGTATCGTTGACGATCGACAGCAGACCGGTTCCCGCCTGACGGATGGTTTCCAGATCCGAGCGGAGCAACTCCGGCCTTTTGCCGCGCAAACCGGCTTCAGCCAGGCCGATGATAGCGTTCAGGGGCGTGCGGATTTCGTGGCTCACCACCGCCAGAAAATCGGTTTTGGCCTTGCTGGCCTCCTCGGCTTCCATTTTGGCCTTGACCACGGAGGTTATTTCCGCGATATCAATGAACTTGCCTTCCGCCTCGCCGAAATTGTCGGCGACCACATGAAAATACCGCTGTTCGCCCTCCAGAACGACTTCTTTCGACTCGTCATGAAACCCTTCGGCCGACAGCGCTTCCCCGATCAGCCTTTGCATGTCCGCGTCGTTGAACAAAGCGTAAACCGGGCGGCCGGTCGCACTCTCCTGGTCGGCTATATTGGCAAATTTTGCCAAAGATTTGCTGATATACGTCACCCGGTTTTGCGCGTCGACAAGCACGATCAAATTGGATGTGGTTTTCATCAGCTTGGTAAACGTGTTGAAAGCGCGGCCGGCTTCGCCGGCTTTTGCCGTGGTCGAATGGGTCAAAGCCAGGATAAAGGCGGAGGGCAGCAGCGAGATAATCCAGTGGGTGGTGGCCGTGGCGGTGTCCATGCGCGGATCGCCGGCAAACAGGCCTCCGAGCAGCATGACCATGATGGAGCCGTTGACGGCGAAATACAACTGGATCATGCGCTGATAATTCTGGTACAGGCAGGCCAGGCCGCTGATGCCGAGACATGTGAGAAAATAATATTGCAGATCGCGCAGATAAAGCGCGCCGGCCGTAAAGCAGATGAAAATAAGGAGCGGGACGAGCAGCGCCAGCAGGTCTTCGTTCTCGCGCAGAACGTACATGATAAGAATCATCAGGGCCGCGGCCAGCCAGCACAGGATGTTGACGCGCAGGGCAAAGACGTAATCCCCCCCGGTCATCATTATGCCGGCGAATCGAACCAGGCCGTAAAAAAGACAGCCGCAGACGGGCAAAACGCGCGTGAAGCCAAAATATTGCTCATCAGGTGTTTTGAACAACAAGGCGTTTTTCCCTCCCGCCGGGGCCGGCCGCTTGCGCGCGAACCGGCAAAACTAAAAATTACTCCGCCAATTACTCCGCCGCCGCCAATTCCCGCAGGACGCGCGCGGCTTCCTGCAGCTGCCCGTCAAAAGGTTCCGCTTCCGGCAGGATCGTGGCGATTTCGCCCGCCGCCAGCTCCACTTCCACGTCCGGTTCTATCCCCTGCCCGTGAATATCGTGATGGGCGGGGGTCAGGTATTTATTGGTGGTGAGGATCAGACTGCCCTCCCGCACGTCGAACACCGTTTGCATAACGCCTTTGCCGTAGGTGGTTACGCCCACGAGCTTGCCGCTGCCGGTATCCTTCACCGCCCCCGCCACTATTTCCGCCGCGGAGGCCGAATACTCGTTGACCAGCACGACCAGCGGCTTGCGCAGATAGGGCGAGTCGGAAGTCTCCGCCGTTTCTTTGCCGTCGCGGTCGACCACATAGAAAATCACTTCGCTCGGCGTCAGGAAACCGGCCGTTTTCAAAGCCGCCCGCACCTCGCCCCCGGAATTATAGCGCAAATCCAGGATCAAACCGCTTTTATTCCCGACGTCGAGTTCCTGCAGAACCTGCTCAAACTCGTTGCCGGTCTGTTCCGTAAAACTGGAAATGGCGATCAGGGCGATATCCGGCTGGCCGGGCAGTTCTCTCCCTTCCACCGAGGGCACGACTATGCTCTCGCGCCGCACCATGGCGCTGAAAACGCGGTTTTCGCCGTCGCGGAGAATATCAAGGGCGACATCCGTCCCCGCTTCCCCCCGGATGAGGGCGATGGCCGCGTCCTGATCCATCCCGGCCAAATCCCGCCCGTCGGCGGCGATAATGATATCGCCCGTCGCCAGCCCGGCCCGCTCGGCCGGACTGCCGGCAAAAACTTTTACCACCAGCAGTTTGCTGGGATCAGCCGAACTGATGAGAACGCCGATGCCGCCGATGCGGCCGCTGATTTCCTGACGGAACTCGGCGCTTTTTTCCGCGTTCTGGTAAGCGCTGTACGGATCAAGCGTCTTGACCATGCCGTCGATGGCGCCGTCCACCAAATCCCGGAACGGCACTTCCTCGACATAATTGTTCTGAATATACGAAACCACCCGCAGCAGTTGGCCTATATTATTGTAATTTGTATAGATGATTATATTAAAACAAACGGCGAGAACCAAAAGAATCAGCAAATCCACCAGCAGAACGAAGCGCCACGGCCTGACCGGCCGCGGCGCGGCGCCGGCGCCTTCTTCGGCGCCGCCGTTTGCGTCGCTTCTTTTTATATCGCTAACGCCGTCAACATCATCAGCGTCACTTACGCCGTTAATATTGTTAGCATTGTTAGCATTGTTAGCATTGTTTATATCGCTGATATTATCGTTCTCATCACGCTTGCCGTGCTTATCGTTATTATCGTTTTCCAAAACAGTCCTCTACTTTCTTCCTCAATCGCGCCGCCCCGCCGGAAAGCGGAAGCGGTCTCAGCGAAAATACGGCATCGGGTCGGTCGGCGAGCCGTCAATCCTGATTTCAAAATGCAGATGCGGTCCCGTGCTGTATCCGGTCGAACCGATATAGCCTATGACCTGTCCGGCCACGACCGTCTGGCCGGACTTGGCGCTGATGGAGGACATATGGCCATACAGCGAGGAAACGCCGTTGCCGTGGTCGATGATGACCGCGTTGCCATACGCGCCGTACCAACTGGACAGGATCACCGTGCCGGAGCCGGCCGCCAGGATCTTGCTGCGGTTGGCGGCGCCGATATCCACGCCGGTATGCTGTTTCACCACGCCCGTTATCGGGTGGGTGCGAATGGCGTAAGGGCTGGTGATATAAGTGTAACCGGGCGTGGGCCAGGTTGAGATGCTGCCGACGACGCCGCTCAGATTCCGGCTCTGCAGTTCCCGGATTTTTGCCTCCAACTCCTTGGAATCTTTTTCCAGCCGATCCATCTGCTCCATCAACTCATCCTGATCGCGCTGATTTTCCTGCAGAGCCTCCTGCTGGCGCGAGCGGGAATCGTCCAGATAGGTCTTGGCCGCCTCCGCTTCTCTTTTCAGTTGTTCCGCCTGGGCCATTTTGATCTCCAGCGAGGATTTTTCCGCTTCCAGCTCCGCTTTCTGGACGCGCGCGTCGTTCAGGAGGTATTGGTCGGCGTCGATCACCCGATCCATGTATTCCAGGCGGGTGAGAAAATCAGAAAAAGTGGCCGACTGGAACACGACGGCCAAATAGCTGACCCCGCCGTCCTCATATGCGGCGCGTGAACGGTTGCGCAGGGCTTCCTGCCGGGCTTCCAGCTCCCGCTGTTTTCGCTCGACGGCGGCTTTGGCCTCATCCACCGCGCGCGTCGCGGACAGATAGGCCGATTCTTTAACTTCCAGGTCTTTGACCGCCTGGCTGATTCGCGTATTCAAATCCAGCAGTTTGGTTTCCATTTCTTTTTCTTTGACGGTCAGGTTTTTAAGCCGGCCCTCGATCTGATTCTGCTGGCGGTAGTTTTCCTGCGCCTCGCGGATGGCGTCGTTTAACTCGTCGTTTGCCGCCGCCGCCCCCGGTAAGACCAAAGTTAACAGCAGGCAGGCGATAAGCGCCATTGTTTTGCGGCTGATTTTTTTCAAGCCTCTATCCCTCCCCTGCGAGTTTTTTTTGTATGTTCAAATGTGAATTCACTGAAAACTCCTCTCTCTGCCCGCCATTATACACCCGGCGGGCGCGAACGTCAATCAGCGGCGGGTTTTTCCGCAAAAACCCCGGAGTTCTGCTTTTTAAAATTTCAAAATTTTAAAAAGCGGCGGACGGAAACCGCGCTTGTGACGGCGCCGAGGGTCATGCCGGCGGCCGCCATGATCTCCAGGACGAAATAGAGGGTGGAACGCTCCGAAACCACGGGGACGAAAACGAGATTGGCGGCGATATATTCAGTGAGCCAAGTATAAATGAAGCCGACGATAATTATGGCCAGAAGCGCGCCTAAGAGACCGATCAGCAGGCCCTCAAAGAAAAAGGGGCCGCGGATGAGGAAGTTTTCCGCCCCCACCAGGCGCATGATCTGTATTTCTTTTTCCCGCGTCTGTACATTCGTCTTGATGTTCAGCGATATGAGCAGCATGGTCGCCAAGGCGAAAGCCGCCACCACCGCCAGCCCGACCCAGCGGAGGGAGGCAGTGAGCCGGAGCATCGGCGCGAGAAAGTCCTCGCCAAAATTGACCCGGTAAACCCCGGCCATATCCAGGACGCTTTCCGCCAGGCCGGCCACCGCTTCCGCCTCGCGGGCCGTGACCGTGATCTTGTTCGGAATGGGGTTTATGCCGCCGACGTCCTCCAGATAACTGGCTCTGGCCGCGTCGTCCGGAATCCACTCGCGCAGGCCCTGGTCTTTCGTCGTCAAAGTCACTTCCGCCACCGCGTCCAGGGCGCGTACGGCCCGCATTATATCCTCCAGGCCGGCTTCGTCCACCGTTTCGTCGATAAAAGCGGCTATTTCCACCTGTGATTCCATCGATTGGGCAAAATGATCGGCGTTGGCCAGAAACAGAAGGGCAAAGCCGAGCAAGGTCAAAGCCAGCATGGAAGTCAGAATGGAAGCGAAGGAGAGCCAGAAGTTCCGGTAAAGGGAAACAAAAGACTGCTTAAAAACAAAGCCCAGGGAATTCCAAAACAATTTAGAGTTTCACCTCCGGCTTTTCGCCCATTATGCGGCCGCCTTCAACGCGGATGACTCTTCTGCCCATCTTCCTGACGATGTGCATGGCGTGAGTGGCCATCACCACCGTCGTCCCCAGGCGGTTCAGTTCATAAAGCAGACGCATGATCTCCCAGGCCGTCGCTTCGTCCAGATTGCCGGTCGGTTCGTCCGCTATCAGCAAAATCGGGTTGTTGATCATGGCCCGCGCAACGCAAACCCGCTGCTGCTCCCCGCCGGAGAGTTCGCCGGGGAACGCGCGCGCTTTATGGGACAGCCCCACCAGCGCCAGCATTTTATCCGTGTTGGCTTTTCTCTCTCTTTTGGGTTTGCCGATAACCTGCTGGGCGAAAGCGACGTTCTCAAACACCGATTTATTTTCCAACAATTTGAAGTCTTGGAATATTACACCAATCCGGCGCCGATAGGCCGGAATCTGATAATTGCGCAAGCGCATCAGATTAAATCTGTTAACCATCACCAGTCCGCGCGTGGCCGTTTCTTCCCGGTAGAGCAGCTTGATCAAAGTGGATTTGCCGGCGCCGCTCTGGCCGACGAGAAAAACAAACTCGCCCGCCCCGATCTCCAGATCGACGTTATGCAAGGCGCGCGCGCCGTTGGCGTAAATTTTCGAGACGCTTTTTAAACTTATCACGCCGTTCGGGCGGCAGTCGCCGATTCCGCCCGCCCCCACCCCCGTTTTCTCAGGACTTGTCAGGCGCAGCCGCCGACAGCTTAGACTTCGACGCCCTTAGGGAATTTCCTTTTTTTGCGGGAAATTCCCGCGCCGGGTTCTCTCGCGGTCAGCCGGGAGCAGTTACCAGTTGCGCCGCCGCCGCCAGAATTCCGGCTGCATCAAAACCAGCAAAGTCATGACCTCCAGCCGGCCCAGCACCATGCAAACAGTCAGAATCAGCTTGCCCGCCGCGCCGACCGCGGCAAAATGGCCGGCGACGCCGATGGTTCCGAGACCCATCCCCACGTTGCCCAGCGAAGCCAGCACGGCGCCGGCGGCTTCCAGGGGCGGCAGGCCGACGGCGGCCAGCAGCCAGGCGGCGGCGGCGAAAACGCCGAGATAAATCGTGAAAAAGAGGAAAACGCCGCGCTGCACGCTGTCCGACACGGGCTGACCGCTCATCCGCACTTCCGCCACAAGCTGGGGATGCACCATTTGTTTCAAATGGGCGCGGCACATACGGGCGAGAATCAAGAGCCGCGCCGCCTTGAGGCCGCCGGCGGTGGAACCGGCGCAGCCGCCGACGAACATGAGGATAATGACGGTCATGACGGCGAAAGGCGGCCAGTTCACGTAGTCCGCCCCGGTAAAACCCGTAGTCGTCATCATGGCCGTCACCTGAAAAACCGATTCCGGCAAAGCCGCTTGCAGCGTCCTCCCGCCTCCCGTCACCAAGGCGGCGGCGACAAAAAACCAGCCGGCCGCCAGCAAGATGAGATAAAACCGCAGTTCCGTATCCCGGAGCGCGTCGCGGACGCCTTTGCGCAGAAAATGCACATACAAGGTGAAATTGACGCCGCCCAAAATCATGAACACCACCGTGATTATTTCCGCCGCCGCCGAGCCGTAGGCTTTTACCCCCGCGTCCCGCACCTGGAAGCCCCCGGTCGCCACATTGGACATGGCGTGGTTCACGGCGTCAAACAGGGGCAGGCGGCCGGCGAATTTGAGCAGCAGAATTTCCGTCAGCGTAAAAGCGAGATAAATCCACCAGATGATCAAAGCCGCGTCCTTAAAGCGGGGCATGACCTTGGTTTTTTCCGGCCCGCTCGTCTCCGCCCTGAGCAAATTGGCCGGGGAGCCGGTTTTCGGCATAAAAAGGACGAAAAAAACGATAATGCCCAAGCCGCCGAGATAATGAGTCAGGCTGCGCCAGAGCAAAACGGAGCGCGGCAGGTTTTCCACCGAGGAAAAAATCGTCGCCCCCGTGCAGGTGAGACCGGAGACGCCCTCAAACATCGCGTTTTCAAAAGAAGCGATCCCGCCCAGCCAAAAAGGGACGCCGGCAAGAAACCCGGCGGTCAGCCAGGTGAACGTGACCATGGCAAAACTCTCGCGCGTGCCCCAGCGGCCTTCCGCGTTGCCCGTGAGCGTAAGAACGCCGCCGAGGGCGAAGGTAAAAAAAGCCGTGACCGCGAAAGCGAAAGCCGGTTCCCTGAGGATGAGAGCGGCGGTGAACGGTATGAGCATCGTCCCGGCATAAGCGACGAACAGCTTGCCTGCCAGGTAGCGGACGACGGCAATATCCATGCGCAACCTCTAAAAAATCTTTTTTACAGCGGCGAT
>JAIRRL010000210.1 GCA_031255985.1 Gracilibacteraceae bacterium | reverse complement strand
GCGATTTTTTCCACTGCGCAAAAGTCATTTCCGCAAAAGGAGCAAACTCAGGTTTGGAAGCATTGTTGATCACGACGTCGATGCCGCCCATCCGCTCCGCCGCCGCATCGACCCATATCCGGGTTGCTTTGGGGTCGGACAGGTCTACGTCATAGCCCTCCGCCTTGAAGCCCCTGGCCGCGATTTTTTCGGCGTTCGCCGCCGCCACGCCCGGAGTGCGGCCGCAGCCTATGACATAGGCGCCATGCTGGGCAAACAGATTCTGGGCCGCCACCCCCACGCCTTTGGTCGTGCCGGTCAAAAGCACTCTTTTGCCTTTGAGCCGCCGGCCGATTGATTTGGAAGGAGAGACGAGGGCGGGGCAGGGCGGGGTCACACGCGGTTTGCTCATTTCATTACATCCTTTCGTTTTTCGCTTGCGCTTGCATTTACTTTTTCAGCTCACCATTTTTATTTTTCCCCTTCACACCCCCAGGCCGCTTAGACCGAGCAAAGCCCAGGTTTTGAGGGCGGTGAAAATATCCACCCGCGCGCTCATCAGCGAAAGGTCTGTTTTCAGCAGCCCCTCAATGCGCCGGATGCGGTAATACAAAGTGTTGACGTGGATATAGAGACTTTGGGCGGTTTTCCGGAGATTGAAGCCGGAATCGACCAGCTCCGTCAGCGTGGGCAGCAGACAGCCGCCGTTGTTTTCGTCGTAAGCGAGCAACGGTTCCACTGTGCGGCGGGCGGATCCGGCGATCAGGGGCAGCGGTTGGGAAAATATGGCGGTAAAAACGCCCATATCGGCGAAAGACTGATGTTTTTCGCCCGTGCCCATGAGGCGCGGGTAAAAAAAGGCGAGCCGGGCTTCGTCCGCGCTTTGGCGCAGTTCCGGCAGCGGGCGCGCCTCTCCCCTCCCGGCGCGCACCGGCGTCTCAAACTTCTTTTCCGCCGCC
Organism: Gracilibacteraceae bacterium; assembly: GCA_031255985.1. Taxonomy (GTDB): domain Bacteria; phylum Bacillota; class Desulfitobacteriia; order Desulfitobacteriales; family Syntrophobotulaceae; genus JAIRRL01. The sequence goes on along the minus strand of JAIRRL010000210.1, from coordinate 3,028 downwards.
GCCCGGAAGGTTGAAACGTCAAAGGAAACGGCTGTCTGGGGCAAAACGAGGGCCAGCAGTTCCGGCCCTTTGACGGCGATAAAATCGCGCCCGCTCTCTCCGTAATCAGCGGCAAAAGCCGCCAGTTTTTGCCAATAACTGGCAGGCGCGGACTCGTCCAGCCCCAGCATTTCGACGCGGAAGGACGTCGCGCCCTGGGGGTAGCCGCCGCCCAGCTCCAGGATTTTGCCGATCGCCGCGCCGCACTCGCCGCCGCTACCCCGGTCGCTTCCGCCAAACAGGTAATCCTGGAGTTCCCGCTCCAACAGGAGCGAATCAGTCTCCGCCTGCTGGAGACGGGAAAAATATATCCTGACCGCCAGCTCCGCCTTTTGCAGCGCCGCCAGGCAAAGTTCCAGGCGCGAGGCCCCCAGCCCTTTGACGATGAAACAGGCTGCGTCGCCGGGGCAGGGGACGCGGTAGTACAGAGTTTCCTCGCTTTCGGCGTACAGATAGCCGCTTCGGGCGAGGTCGGGCAGTTCCGGGCCAGAATCGTCCGCTCGCTCCCGCCGGCTCTGAGGCAGCGGCCCGCGGCCGGAACCGGCGCGATCCGCGAACAGCACCTGAGCGCCGGTTTGCTTTTCCAAATGCTTGCTGACATAGGTCAGACCGCTGGCGAGCGTGCCGGCCACCAGCTGAAATATATCCTCATAAAGCATTGACATCGCCGCGCCTCCTTTTCTCCGTCTATTATGTAAAAATATTATGCAAAAATCGTGCCAGGCGCCGCCAGTTCCGTTTTCCCAGCCCCCGGCGGCGGCCCGCCTTTCCTCGCCCGGTCGCTGCCGGTGAATTCTCAATTAATCTCACATTTGCGCGCAATAATCTCATTTTTACTGGCAGCAGTCTCAATATTAGCCAAATAACCGCGCATATTCTCTTGACAGCGCCGCCCGGCGGGCGGTATACTGGATTAGCCAATCATCCGGTCTCCGGCGGGAGATTTACTCGCCGCGGCGGAAGGAGCAATATGGACAATCCCGAACTGATGCTGAGTTCGATCATCATGAGCAGCGAAAAATTCCTGACGAGCCGCACCATCCAGGCCGAGGACAACGTGTATATAGAGCGGGTGAAGCAGCTGAAGCGCGAAGTGCTGAAGGGAGTAGCGGCGCCGGCGGATATGGCTCTGGTACAGCCGGAAATCACCGAATCCTGGCTGCGTTCCCAAGCCTATGGCATCGAGCCGCGGCGGGCGGTGAAGGAAGCCGCCTCTATTCCCAAGGATGAAGTAGAGGAACTTTTGCTGAAAAACCGCTTCCTCATCAACGCCGCCCTGTCAAGCGTGCGCCAGTTTGAAGCGCTGCTGAAAGCCAATTACGATATTTTTCTCTTCGACCCCAACGGAGTCAATTTGATCACCATCTTCGGCGAAAACAATTATGTCGCCTACGAAGGCTACGGGCTGGCGCCGGGGGTCGTCTGGAACGAGCGGACTGTCGGCACGACTTCCATGTCGCTGGTTCCGATCCTCAAACGCCCGATTCAGTGCGTGGGGCCGGAAAATTTTCTGGAAGCGTTTCACATCGCCACCGGCTCCACCGCCCCGATTTTCGACATCAAAGGCGACCTGACCGGAATCTTCTCGATCGGCACGGTGTTCTATCAGGGCGTGAACTCGCTGAACCTCAGCCTGGCGGTCTCGATCGCCGCCTTGATTCAAAAAGAATTTCAGCTCACCATGTACGAGGAAATGTATCGCGCCGCGGGCGAGGCCACGGGCGAAGCGATGATCACCCTCGACAACCAGGGTTTCATCACCTACGCCAACCGGGCGGCGGCCTTGCTTTTCGCTCCTTTGGCAAAAAACCTGCCAGGCAAGCGCCTCAAAACCGTACTCGGAGGCCAGAGCAAAATAGAAAATATTCTCAAATCAGGAAAAATAAAGCACATTGAGGAGATGAAACTGCCAAAGGTCGGCGTCGTCCCCTGCACTGTGCAGCCGTTCAAAGATCATCGCGGCGCTCAGATCGGCGGTCTGGTGGTGATCAGCCGCGCCAGAGCCGGGATCGCTGCGGCAACAGCGACGGGAGCGGGAGCAGGAACGGAAGCAGGAGGGGAGGGCGACGTGTTCCGCTCTGTGATCGGGGAATCCGCCGCCATCAAAAAAACAGTCGCCCTCGCCCGGCGTTTCGCCGCTTCGGACGCCGCCGTACTCCTGCAAGGCGAGAGCGGAACCGGCAAGGAGCTGTTTGCCAGGGCGCTGGGAACGGGCGGCCGTCCCGGCCGACCTTTTGTCGCCGTCAACTGCGGCGCGATTCCCAAGACTTTGGCCGAGAGCGAACTGCTGGGCTACGAGGGCGGCGCTTTCACCGGCGCGGAACACAAGGGCCGAAAAGGCAAGATCGAGAGCGCCGGCGGCGGAACGCTTTTTCTGGATGAAATAGGCGACTTGCCCTTGGAGCTGCAGCCCATACTTTTGCGGGTTTTGGAGGAAAAACAGCTCACGCGGGTCGGGGGCGGCCACCCGATTCCCGTGGATTTTCGCCTTATAGCCGCCACCAACAGGGATTTGCTGGCCATGACCCGCCGGGGCCTGTTCAGGGAGGATTTATATTACCGGCTGGCCGTATTCAAAATAGAGATACCGCCGCTGCGGGAACGGGGCGCGGACATCATGCTTCTGGCCGAGCATTATCTGGCGGAGCTGGCCGGCAGGGGCGGCGCGGCGAAAAGCCTGAGCCGGGCGGCTTGCAGCATATTGGCCGCTTACATATGGCCCGGCAATGTCCGGCAGTTGCAAAACTGTCTGCTCTACGCCTATAGCGTCGCGCCGGGCGCGCGCCTCCGGCCGGAGCATTTGCCGGCCGAGGTGCGCGGCGGTTGGGGCGGCGGCGAAGGTGAAAGCGACGGCGAGAGTGAAGGCGACGGCGAGAGTGAAGGCGGCGGCGAAAAAACAGGCGGCCTGAATCCGGGCCGGAGCCGGAGGCTGAATCGGAACCCGGAAGCGGCGGCGCTGCAAAAGGCGCTGGCAGAGGCGGGGGGCGAC
>JAIRRL010000062.1 GCA_031255985.1 Gracilibacteraceae bacterium | reverse complement strand
CAACCCAAAACTTGGAGCGTGTCAGCCCGCTTTAGTCTTATCATATGGTCCACGCTGCGCGCGCCGCGCTGAAGCGCGGCGTTAGCACCTTACGGATTTTCTTGTTTTTAATTGCGGTAATTAATCCGTAAGGTACTAAGCGAGTATATCTCCCCTGTCTCTGTAGGGGACGCCGCCTTCGGCGTCCCGTGCCCCCCTGGGATCGCGGGCTTCCAGCCCGCCTGTCTCCGGTTTCTGTAGGGGACGCCGCCTTCGGCGTCCCGCCTCCCCCGTCCCTGTCCCTGTAGGTTTGAGTTTTAGGTTGCGGATATCAGCTCGCTTTAGTATAATGAGGGGCAAGGCCAGCGGCCTGAATATTCCCGGCCTCTGGCCGGCGACCTAGACGGAGGTTATTTTATGAAAAAACTGCTTTCCATAATCGCGGCGGGCGCGTTGACCTTGTCTCTCGCTTCCTGCGCGGTGAACGGCGGCAATGGCGGCAATGGCGGCAACGGCGGCAACGAACAGAGGCTCCAGGCGTTCGCCCGCCTTGATCTCGAAGCCGCCCCCCTGCTCGCGCCCGACGGAACAAAAGAATATCCGGCGATAGACACCGCCGGCTTCGCCCTGAAACTGTCGGCCGCTCTCGCCCAAGAAGCGGGAGACGGCAATTTCGTCTGCTCGCCTTTTTCAGCCTGGCTGCCCTTCGCCGCGTTGGCGAACGGCGCGAAGCCGCCCTATAAAGCCGAACTGCTTACCGTCCTCGGCGCCCAGGGCGCAAGCGAAACCGACTTGAACGAGTTTGCCGCCCGCGCCCTCTATGACCTGACGAACGAGCAAATGAGGGAGTGGGACGCCGAGGGGTATTACAGCCCCATTCGCATCGCCAACGCCATCTTCGTCGGCAACGACGTGACCCTGAAACGGGATTTCGCCCAGAAATTCCTTGATTTCTACCGCGGCGCGGCCTTTAACGTGGATTTTGACTCGCAGGAGGCGGTGGACGCCGTCAACCGGTGGGCAAGCGACAATACGGACGGTCTGATTACCGACGTCATCCAGAAGTTTGACCCCCAGACCGTAGCGGCGATCGTGAACGCGATTTATTTTTCCGACAGATGGACGCAAGAGTTCAACCCGGATAACACCCGGCAAGACACATTCCACGCGCCCGGCGGCGACGTGAACGCCGACTTCATGTTTCGCGAGGGCGGCCCGCAAACCTATTATGAAGACGACCGCCTTCAGGCCCTGCCGCTCAGTTTTCTATCGGGCGGCGAGCTGTATATCCTCCTGCCGAAAGACGGCGACGCGGCCGGCCTTTTGCAATCGCTGACGGAAGACTACTTCCGGGAGATTCAGCGCGACTCAATCCGGGCGACGGGAACGCTGCTTTTGCCAAAATTCGAGATTGCCAGCGGCCTCATCGAGCTTACGGATGTCCTCCGCACCCTCGGCATACCTTTGTTTGACGAAAAAAACGCCCCCCTTACCCAGGGCGTGATCGAGGAAAATATTCCCACTTGGGTGTCCAGCGCCATCCAGAAAGCGTACATCATGATTGACGAAAATGGCGCGACCGCCGCCGCGGTAACGGCTGTGGCCATAGGAGCCACGTCCATGCCCCTGCTGCCGGAGGAAGAGTTCGAGATGAAATGCGACCGTCCCTTCGTGTTTTTGCTGACCGGCAACAGCGGCGACCTACTCTTCACCGGCGTGGTAAATCAGCCGTAAATCATGGTGAAGATGCGTTTAACGGCCGATCTCTTGATGAATATGCGGTTAATAATGATTATAGCGGAGGACAAAACCGAATGAATGACGACCGCAAAAGCATGGGAACGCCGAAAGACGGCGTGTTGATTCCCGTCGCGCCGAGTTTCCGGATGTGACAGGATATTCGCCGCGAAATTTAAAGTACATGCGTAAATTCGCGGACACTTGGTCTGATCAGAACGTGGTGAACGACGTACTTGCCCACAATTGAGGAAATTGAGCGTGAGTTGGAGAACGGAGATTAACGATTAACGATTAAGGATTTGATTGTAATAAAATCCCAATCGCCTCGGCGCTCCAGTAACGGCCGGGGCGAAGCTGGGCGCCTGTTTCGTCTTTGACAAACAGGATTTCGGGTTTTGCGGTGTTATCGACCAGGCGGAACACGTCGCTTAACGCCGCCAGTCTGGCAATATGCGCGAGTGATTTGGCGTAGCGGCTGCGGATTTTATCCGCCGCGACGCTGTGGCCGCCCGCCAGGACGCGGCTATGCACCCGGAGGACGTTGAGTTCGGGATCAGCCGTCAGGATAAAAACGCTCTCAATATGATAGGTTGCGGCTTTGGCGCGGGTCAGCAAATCAAGGTTCCTGTCTGTCGAGAGGACTGTTTCAAACGTGAACGAATCCCGCCGGGACAGACACAACTCGCGCAGCCGCTCCGCCTCCCGCGCCGCCGCCAGATCGCCGCAGCCCCGTTTGGCTTTGATGTCGTCGGCGTTGACGTATAAGCCGACCGTCCGCCAGGCCGCGGACACAGTGCTTTTGCCGGAACCGTTCGGCCCCGCGAACACGAGTATGCGCGGCTCGTCAGTTGAGTTCATACACTCTGCTGCCGTCCGGATATTCAAGATAAGGGCGCTGCCGCTCGTCGTCAAAAAGGGCGACCGGAGCCCCCGCGGCGGCGGCCGCGGAAACCTTCGCGGCTACCGCTTCGCGCATCCGCCGTTCCAGCGGATCGCCGTCCAGAGCGGGCGTAAAGGGAATCGCCCGCGAACGCGCCACTTGGGCCAGATAAACGTTTATGCCCGTGCTCAAGTTCATGCCCAGCGCGGCAAACACCGCTTCCGCCTGTTTTTTTATAGTATTGTCCACCCGCACGCTTAACCTTGTTTCAGCCATCATTATCACCTCCGTCCCGTGGTACACCCATTATACACCCTTGGGATGTACATCGTCAAGCGTTATATTTTTGGCTGGCGGCGGCAAACCGGGCGGCTTTTTTGCGGAAGTCCCTTCGCGCGGCCCGGTTTCCGTGGTATACTGTTTTTATAGGCAATTGTTGCATCAGACGGGAGGGCTTGCCATGAACACAGTTTTCCGGTATATCGGCGATACATTTTTGCACAGGCGGCTGGATTTTCGCGTCCGGCTGTATAATGTGCTGGCAATGAGCGGCGTGCCAATCGGCCTGGCGATGGCGGTCTCATGCGTCTACACAAAGGCGGGGGCCGGCAATATACTGCTCAATCTGACGATAGCGGCGGGGTCTTTCATTCTGCTCCGCTACTCCTGCAAAACCGGAAAATATCAGCGCTGTTACGCGATCTCCATCGTCGTCATGTTTCTGATCCTTTTTCCCGCCCTGTTTTTCACCGCGGGCGGCTACAGGAGCGGCATGCCGTCATTCTTTGTTTTTGCCGTGCTGTTCACCGTATTTATGTTGGAAGGAAAAAAAGCGCCGGTGATCGCCGCGATTGAAATGGCCCTCTACATAGGCGTTTGCCTTATCGCCTACTATTACCCGGAGACTGTCCGCCCCTTTCCGACGGAACGGGACGCGATGGCGGACGTTATCTTCGGTTTTGTCGCCGTCGCCATCTGCCTGGGAATCACCATGTTCCTGCATTTTCGCCTGTATAATGAGCAGCAGCGGGAACTGGAAGCCGCGAAAGAGGAAGCGCTGAGCCTCAGTCAGGCCAAGAGTAATTTTCTGGCCAATATGAGCCATGAAATCCGCACGCCGATCAACGTCATGCTGGGCATGAACGAAATGATCCTGCGGGAAAGCGATTCCGAGCAGGTCAATGTTTACGGGCGGAACATCCAAAACGCGGGGAAAACCCTCCTGCTTTTGATTAACAATATTTTAGACGTGGCCAAAATCGAAGCGGGCAAGCTGACGGTCGTCCGGGAACGCTATCAAACGGCAGAGCTGATCGACGAGCTGGCCATGATCGGCGCGGAGCAGGCGGGCCGGTACGGACTCGCCTTTGAAATGCGGGAGGACGGCGCCCTGCCCGGCGCTTTGGTTGGGGACGCGATTCATATCAGACAGGTGGTGGTCAATTTTTTAAGCAACGCCGCCAAGTATACAAAAGACGGGGGCGTCGTCCTGTCGGCGACGCAAAAACCGGGAGCAACGCCGGATGAAATCACGCTGTGCCTCTCTGTCGCCGATACGGGGATCGGGATAAAAGCGGAAAACCTCCCGCTGCTGTTCGACGCGTTTATCCGCGCGGATATGCCGAGCAACCGCTATATCGAAGGCACGGGGCTTGGGCTGGCCATCGCCAAGGAATTAACCGGGCTGATGGGCGGGCGCATCCATGTGGAAAGCGAGTGGGGCCGGGGCAGCGTTTTTTCCATCGAACTTCCCCAGACTGTCGCCGACAAGACCCCGGTCAGCAAAGCTCCGCGTTCAGCGGCAAAAGAGCTGCGGGCAAGGGCGGCCGGTTTTATCGCGCCGGGCGGCAAGGTTCTGGTGGTGGACGATAACGAAGAAAATTTGCAGGTGATCTGCTCGCTGCTTTCCCGCACCATGCTTCGGGTTGACACCGCGAGCAGCGGGGCGGAGTGCCTGCAAGCGGCGGGGAAACAAAACTATCACATAATCCTGCTGGATTACATGATGCCCGATATGGACGGTCTCCAAACGCTGAAGCGCCTCAGGGCGATCCCCGGCTTTGCCGCGCCGGTTATCGCTCTGACCGCGAACGTGGTGGCGGGCGTCAGGGAGAAGCTGCTGGCGGCCGGTTTTCGCGAGTATCTATCCAAGCCGGTCATGTGGCGGGATTTGGAGGCGGCGCTGCTGGCGCTTTTGCCGCCGGAACTGATTACGCCGGCAATGACGGCTGCCGGCGCTACCCTCACTGGCGATACTCTCACCGGCGCTACTCTCGCCGGCGCTACCCTCACGCCGGAAATGAAAACCGAGCTGGCGCGCGGCTTGTCCGCCTGCGGCGTCAGCCTGGCGGCCGGACTGCATTATTTGAGCGGGGATATTGTGCAGTATAAGGTGCTGGCGTCCTTTTTTACCCGGAATTATGAGGCGGGCAAAGGCGAAATCGACGGGTTTGCCGGGCGGGAGGATTGGGCGGGCATGAAGTTTTGCGTCCATTCCCTCAAGAGCAAGGCGCGGGCCGTGGGCGCGAATACGCTTGCCGACACGGCCGCCAAGCTGGAAACTCTCTGCGCGGCGGGCGAGGGCGCTCACATCGCGCTGACGCTGCCTGTTTTGGCTTATGAATGGGAACGCGCCCGGGACGGCCTGTGCGCGTTCGCGGCGCGCCTTGACGGCTTGGCGCCCGCTGTCGCGGAAGGAGCAGGCGCCGCCGCCGCCGATATGGACGAACTGGCTTCGCTGTTGAGGCACAACCGACAGCCGGACGCGCTCATGGCGCTTGACCGCCTGATCGCGGCGGAGCGTTCGCCGGCGACGCTGGAGCGTTTGCGGGCAATCAGGCAAAAAATATATGATATTGAGCTGCGGGAAGCGGAACGGCTTTGGGCCGAATTAATAGATGAGGATAAGGACGCTGAGGAGGAGGCTGCTGAGGATGAGACTGGTGAGGATGAGTATGAGGAGGCTGCGCAGGAAGCTGCGCAGGGTGAGTCTGCGCAGGATGAGGCGGCAAAAGAGGAGGCTGCGAGTGGTTGGATAAGGAGGCTGTGAGTGGTTGATAAGGACGCTGTTTTAATTGTGGACGACGACCCTGCCCTGTTGCATATGGCCGGGGCAATTCTGCAAGAGCTGTATGCCGTGAGTTTCGCTAAATCGGGCTATGAAATGCTTTCTCTGTTTGAAACCGATTATTTGCCCGACATTATCCTGCTCGATATTGATATGCCGGGATTCAACGGTTTTGACGCTCTCGCCCGGCTGCGCGAGACAGAGGACGCGCGGGATATTCCCGTCATATACTTAACCGGCGCGGCCAGGCTCGAATCCGAACTGAAAGGTCTGGCCGCCGGCGCCGTGGATTATATTACCAAGCCGTTTGTCAGGGAGCTTTTGCTGGCGCGGCTGAAAATCCATTTGGATAACGGCAAAAGGCTCCGGCAGCTCAGCATGATCGAAAAAACCAAGCTGGAGAGCGGGCTGGACAGAGCGAAATTTGAAGCGCTCGCCAAAGGTTTGAACGATACCGAGCGCAAAGCGCTGCGTCTGGTGGCGCTTGGTTATACCAACAAGGAAATCAGCACGGAACTGTACTATTCATATGGCTATATCAAAAAAGTGGTCAGCATTATCTTTGAAAAAATAGGGTTTTCTAAGCGCAGCGAGATTCAGCGGTATTTTCAATAGACAAACGGCGAAGAAGCGGCGCGCTGTCAGGCGGGGCGGAATTTATTCCGCCCTTATTTTTTTGCAAAAATTTTGGTAAAAAGCGAAAAAGGTAACCAAAAGATACTATTCGGGGGCAAGGATTATGCGCTACGATAAGCTGGAAAAACAAGAGGCGGCAAATATTGGAATTATATGGACAAAAAAGCAATATTTGGACCTGGAGGCCGCCGGGCGGCGATTGGAAAAACATATGAATTTTAAGGAGGGAATCATTCGATGAAAAGAAAAACCACGGGCAAAATCCTGA
>JAIRRL010000202.1 GCA_031255985.1 Gracilibacteraceae bacterium | reverse complement strand
CTGCCTTCCTGTCTGCCTTCCGAGCGCCAGCGGTCGGCAAGGCCGGTTTCTTCTGCCCATTTTTGCAATCCGTTTGCCAATTTCTTCTCCTCCTTCAGCATCTCGGCGCTTTGCAAGCCCTCGCGCTTATGCGCCCGTAGCGGCCCACTTGTTTCCTGCCTGGTAGGCGATGACTGTTTCATTGATCACATATTTTCATGGAAGCGTTTAACACCTGATTTCTGAGTATAACGGAAGAACGCCGTTTTAGCAAGCCCAACCTATCGGCGCCCCTGCCCAACCTGTCGGCGGCCCGCCGGTTCGCCAACAAATGAAACAATGGCCTGAAATCCGCCGCGGCAAATAGTTTTTTGCCTATTGCCCGCAACCGCGATATCTGGTATATTGAAGGGCGAAAGGGAATAATTTTCGGCGGGACGCCGGCAAGGAGTGAGACGAATGAGTATTTCCGTTGCGGAAGTGGAACGCGTCGCGTTTTTAGCGCGGCTGCGGCTGACGGACGCCGAAAAGGAAGATTATGCCAGGCAATTGGGCGCTGTCCTCACTTACGCGGACAGGCTGGGAGAGCTGGATTTGACTTCCGTGGAACCCACGGCCCACGCCGCGCCGCTTTTCAATGTGCTGCGGGAAGATACGCCTGGCGAGTCCATGCGGCGGGAGCTGGCTTTGGCCAACGCGCCGGAGGCGGAGGACGGTTTTTTTAAAGTGCCGCGAATCGTTTGAATGAGAGCGCGGCAGAGAAAGGACACAGAGTTATGCGGTTATCGGATTGTTCCGTCTTGGAGCTTGGCCGTCTCCTGCGCGGCCGGGAACTGAGCGCGGCGGAACTGACGGATTATTACCTGGCGCGGATAGAAAAACTGGATCCGGCGGTGCGGGCCTATATCTCCGTGCTGGCGGACGAGGCGCGGGTTAAGGCGCGCGAGGCGGACAACGCGCTGGCGGGCGGCGGCGGGGGAGCGCTGACGGGAATCCCGACGGCGCTGAAGGATAATATCTGCCTGGCGGGAGCGGCGACCACCTGCGCTTCCAAGATGCTGGCCGGCTTCCGTCCCCCCTACAGCGCCTCCGTGGCGGAAAAACTGCTGGCGGCGGGGGCTGTCGTTTTGGGCAAGTTAAATATGGACGAGTTCGCCATGGGATCGACCACCGAATACTCGGCTTTTTTTCCGACGCGCAACCCGTGGGATACCGACCGCGTACCCGGCGGTTCGTCCGGCGGCGCGGCGGCGGCGGTGGCGGCCGGCACGGCCCCTTACGCCATCGGTTCTGACACGGGCGGCTCTATACGCCAGCCGGCTTCCTTTTGCGGGGTCGTCGGCATGAAACCGACTTACGGGGCGGTGTCCCGCTACGGCCTTATCGCGTTCGCCTCCTCGCTGGATCAAATCGGCCCGCTGACGCGAACCGTCGCCGATAACGCCCTGGTGCTGGAGGCTATCGCCGGGCATGACCCGAAAGATTCCACCTCGGTGCCGGGCGAACGGCCAAATTACAGCGCCGGTCTGCAAGACGGCGCTCGCGGCCTGAGAATCGGGCTGCCCAAAGAATTTTTTACCGCCGGCCTGGCGCCGGAGGTGGAAAAAGTCGTTCGCGACAGCGCCCGGCGGCTGGAAAGTCTGGGGGCCGAAACGGGCGAGTGTTCGCTGCCCCATATGGATTACGCCATAGCGGCCTATTATCTCATCGCGCCGGCGGAGTGCGGCTCCAACCTGGCCCGCTATGACGGGACGCGCTACGGATTGCGCGCGCCGGGCGCGGATATCATCGAAATGTTTCAGGCCAGCCGCTCGGCCGGCTTCGGGCCGGAGGTAAAACGGCGCGTCATGCTTGGCGCTTACGCCCTGAGTTCCGGTTATTACGACGCTTATTATCTGCGGGCGCAAAAAACGCGCACCTTGATCAGGGAAGATTATGAGCGCGTTTTTGCCGATTACGACCTTATTCTCTCGCCGACCGCGCCGGCCGCGGCTTACCGGCTCGGAGAGATGTCCGACCCGCTGACCATGTACATGGGCGATATTTATACGATTCCCGTCAATCTGGCCGGTCTGCCCGCCGTTTCTTTGCCGGCCGGCCTGACGGAGGACGGGCTGCCGGTCGGCGTTCAGTTAATAGGGCGTCATTTTGAGGAAGCTTTGCTGTACCGGGCGGCTTTCGCCCTGGAACAAAGCGTCGCCTTTGCCGCGCGGCCGGCGCTGACGGAGGTGGACTGAATGGCCTACGGCGACAGATACGAGATGGTTTGCGGCATTGAAACCCATGCGGAAATGGCGACCAAAACCAAGATATTTTGCGCCTGCTCGACTGAGTTCGGCGCGGAACAAAATACGCACGTATGCCCGGTGTGTCTTGGGCTGCCCGGCACATTGCCGGTACTGAACCGCGAGGCGGTGAACCTCGCGATCAAAGCCGGACTTGCCCTCAATTGCCAAATCGCCTCAGTATCCAAATTTGACCGAAAAAACTATTATTATCCAGATTTACCAAAAAACTACCAGACATCCCAATACGATATGCCTATCGCTCAAAAAGGCTGGCTGGAAATAAAAACCGACGCCGGCGTCAAGAAAGTGGGCATCACCCGCGCTCATATGGAGGAAGACGCGGGCAAGCTGATCCACAGCGGCGAGAGCATCACTTCCTCCGCCGGTTCCAGCGTCGATTACAACCGGGCCGGCGTACCGCTGCTGGAAATCGTCTCGGAGCCGGATATGCGCTCGCCGGACGAGGCGCTGGCCTATCTGACCTCGCTCGTGCGAATCCTTGATTACGCCGGTGTTTCCGATTGCAAACTGGAGCAGGGTTCCGTGCGTTTTGACGTGAATCTTTCCCTGCGGCCGAAAGGAAGCGGGGAGCTAGGTACTCGCACCGAGATGAAAAACCTCAACTCGTTCAGCGCCGTGCGCCGCTGCCTGGAATATGAGGCGGAGCGGCAGGCGGCCGAGCTGGATAAGGGCGCCCGCATTATCCAGGAAACCCGCGCCTGGGACGAGGAACGGGGCATGACTTTGCCCCTGCGGGAAAAAGAGGAAGCGCACGATTACCGTTATTTTCCGGAGCCGGATCTGATGCCGCTGCGCATCAGCCCGGAGTGGATTGAATCCGCCCGGCGCGGCCTGCCGGAACTTCCGGCCGCGAAACGGGAGCGCCTGACCACTCTCGGCCTTTCCGCCTACGACGCCGAAGTAATCGTGGCCGCCAAAGACGTGGCTCTGTATTTTGACGAAGCCCTGCCAACCTGTTCCGACGTAAAAATGCTGGCCGGCTGGCTGACCAGCGAGCTTCGCGGTCTGCTGAACGCGCGGGACGAGACTTTGGCCGCCTGCCTGGTCAGGCCGCCGATGCTGGCTTCTCTGGTCAATATGATCAAAGAGGGGACGATAAGCGGCAAAATGGGGAAAACCGTGCTGGAAACCATGGCGCGCACCGGCCGCGCCCCGGAGGATATTGCGCGGGCGGAGGGAATGAGCCAGATCAGCGACGCCGGCGCTCTGGCCGCTCTGATCGAGGATGTGCTGGCCAATAACCCCAAGTCGGTCAGCGATTACCGCGGCGGCAAGGCCCAGGCGCTTGGCTTCCTGGTGGGCCAGGTGATGCGTCTCAGCAAGGGCCAGGCCAATCCGGCGCTGGTTAACCAAATATTGAAAGAAAAACTGAATTAGGACGGGCGGGATGGCGGCAAAGGAGGCAAAGGAGGCAAAGGAGGCGGCGGACAAATCCGGGCGGGCGGCGGCGGCGCTCTGGTCTGAACCGGAATGGAATTTTTGGCAGACGCTGTTTTTACTGCTGATTAATTATTTGGCCCTGTTTTTGTTCGGCTGGCTGGGCGCGCAGCCCTATCCGGGCGAGCGGGCCGGAGTGGTGGAGTATTTGATCCGCGGCTTTGGCGGCGCTTTTGTCACCTTTGCCCTGTTGAGCCTGTTTTTGCGCCTGAAAAAACTGACGCCCGCCGCTCTGGGCCTGGATCGCCCGCGTTTCAGCCACGCGCTGAGCGGCATCGGCGGCGGCTTTATTCTTTTTTTGCTGGCCGGCCTATCCGGCTATCTCATCAGTTTGTTGTTCGGCGAGCCGGACACGCAAAATTTCGCCTTGGCGGTTGAAGGGAGCGACTCCTGGTGGCAACTGGCGGCGCTCCTTTTATTGGGAAGCGTCATCGCCCCGCTGCAGGAAGAACTGATGTTCCGCGGGCTTGCTTACCCGCCGCTGCGCAAAATGTACGGGCCGGCCGGAGGCATGGCGCGAAGCGCGGTGTTTTTCGCTTTGATCCATTTTGACCTGCCCCGGTTTTTGCCCATTTTGATCGGCGGCTTTTTGCTCTGCCGCTTATTTGAGCGCAGCCGCAGTCTCTGGCCTTCGATCATCGCTCACGGCGTGTGGAACGGACTCATGGTGGCCATCGTCGTGATCCAGCGCGACTTCCTTAATTGAAAACTTGCGTGGAACTGAGCGGTGCAGACCCGCCGCCATCGGGCATACGAGGAAGCGGACACTCCAAATCGGAATGCCCGCTTCCCCGTTATTGGTTCGCCGCCTGCGGCGTCCCGCGGAACCGTAAAGAGATGTCGTCTTAAAAAAACGGAATTAAAGCCTAATTTAAGCTATTACCCCCCGAACGCATACACCTTTGTTTCTGCGGTTATATGCCCGAAGTCCACGCCGGCGGGGTCGTTGCCGGGGGCGAGGACGATGGCGGCTTTGGTTTTAGCGGCCAGGGCCGAGCCGGTGAGGGCGTCCACCAAAGTATCGCCGTTCGCCGTGTAGATATTCGCGTACTCGAAGGCCAGGGCGGCGCGGATGGCCTTGTTGGTGTCATAGCGGTTCGGGCCGTAAAGCCGCGTCGCCCCGGCTACGTCGCGCACCAAGGTCGGGCCGCCCAGAATATAGGTTTGGCCGACAGGCGCGCCGGTCGCGCCGCTTACAGCGCCGTCCGGATTCGCGATCTGGATTACATAACCGTTCGCGGCGGCGAAGGAGGCGGCGCTCACCGCGTCGGCAATGGCGTTATAACCGACGATGAAAGTTCCCTGAGGGTTTTCCACTTTGGCGTTAATCAGCGCCGCTGTCTCGAAGCGGCTGGCCCCCTTCAGAATGTCGATGGTAATATTTGGCAACGCAGCTTTCAGGGCGTCGGTCACCGACTGGCTGATCGCGCCGACCGCGTAAACCGTGGTCGCGCCCAAACGCTGAATCTCCGCGATCACAGCCGGGTCAAGCATTCCGGTACTGAGCAGAATCGGCGCGTTTTTCTGCCCGGCCAGCGGGGCGACGGCCAGAGCGTCGATCAGATTATTCGCGCCGCCCGGCGCCAGGATCACCGTCTCCGCGCTCTGCCAG
>JAIRRL010000211.1 GCA_031255985.1 Gracilibacteraceae bacterium | reverse complement strand
CGCTCCGACGCAAACGGCCGCCGCGGCCGGCGGGGCGGTCGGGCTGGGTAAAAACCCCGGCGACGCCGTGCCCGCTCCCAACCAGTTTCCGCAGGCTAACCGCCGCGAATTCAGGGGTTCCCATAAACACGATTCTCATCTATACATAACCTCAAACAAACTCAAATAACCTCAAATAATCTTACAGAGGATCCACATCCAGGCTGAGGCGGACGCCGCCGGCGGCGCTGTCCCGGTAAAAGGCGGCGACGCCTTTGTGGGCCGCCCGCCGCAGTTCGGCCGGGTCGCGTCCTTGCAGGATGATTTGCCAGCGGTATTCGTTTTTCAGCCGGGTGAGTACGGCCGGGGCCGGGCCGAGCAGGCGCAGGGCCGGGTAAGCGGCGAGTTCCCTCTCCAGGAGGGCGGCCAGGATGACAGCGGCCTTGACCGCTTTGGCCTCGTCGGTCTGAAAAACCATCAGGCGCAGCACGTGGGCAAACGGGGGATAGCGGCGTTCGTTCCGGTAGGCCAGTTCGTCCCTGGCAAAAAGCTCATAATTGTAGTCCGCCGCGTAAAGGACGGTGCGATCCTCCGGCGCGTAAGTCTGCAATATCACCGTGCCCGGCCGCCGCCCGCGTCCGGCCCGTCCGGCCACTTGAGTAAAAAGCTGGAAAGCGCGTTCTCTGGCGCGGAAATCCGGCATGTTCAGCATTTGATCCGCCGCGACCACGCCGACCAAGGTGACGTTCGGGAAATCAAGGCCCTTGGCCAACATTTGCGTACCGATGAGAATATCCGCCTCCCGCCGGCGGAAACGGGCGATGATTTCCTCCGGCCCCCGCGCCGCCGCCGTGTCCCGGTCGAGCCGCAGCAGCCGCGCCTCCGGCCAGATTTCCCGCACAGCTTCCTCCACTTTTTGGGTGCCCTGGCCGAAATAGCGGATATAAGCGCTGCCGCAGACCGGGCAGGTTTTAACCGGGGTTTCCCGGTGGCCGCAGTAATGGCAGCGGAGCGCGTCGGATTTCTGGTGAAAGGTGAGCGCCACGTCGCAGCGCGGACAGGAAACGACGTGGCCGCATTCGCGGCAGAGAACAAAGGTGGCGTAGCCGCGGCGGTTGAGGAAAAGGATCGCCTGTTCCTTCCGGGCGAGCAAATCCGTTAGCCCGTCGCGCAAAGGGGCGGAGAAAACGCTTTTGTTGCCGGCGGCCAACTCGTGCTTCATGTCCGCGACGATGATTTGCGGCATCGGGTTTTTATTGTAGCGAACCGGCAAAGCGACGCGGGCTATTTGGCGGCGGGCGGCCGCGGCGTAAGCTTCCAGAGAGGGGGTGGCGCTGCCGAGGATGATCAGGCCGCGCGGCAGGCGGCGGCGGGCGACGTCACGGGCGTGATATTTGGGGTTTTCATCCTGTTTATAAGCGCCGTCGTGTTCCTCGTCCAAGACGATGAGGCCGAGCCGGGGAAAAGGCGCGAAAACCGCGGAGCGAGCGCCGACGACTATTTGCAGTTCGCCGCGCAGGCATTTTTCCCAGACGGCGAGTTTTTCCCCCGGTTTGAGACCGGAGTGAACGACGGCGACGGCGGCGCCGAAATGGGCGGTGAAAAAAGCGGCTATCTGGGAGGTGAGGGAAATGTCCGGCACGAGGATGATGGCCTGGCGGCCCAGAGCCAGAGTTTCGGCGACCGCCCGGCCGTAAACCGCCGTTTTGCCCGAACCGGTAACCCCGTGCAGGAGAACGGTGCTTTGCCCCTCCCGCCAAGCCGCCGCGGCGCGCCGCCAGGCTTCCGCCTGGGGCGGCGTCAGCGGGGGCCCGCGGCGTTCTCCGGCCGCTGGCGGGGGAGCGGCCGGAGAAGCCGCGGGCGCGTCCTCCGGCTTTGCCGGAGACGCTAGGGGAGCGGACGGCTTTATCGCCGGCGCCGGCCGCTCCCCCCCCCGCAACGCCGCCGGCGCCGTAGGGCGCCGGCGCCCCGCGGCTACCGGGGAAACGGATCTCCCGCCGCAGCAGCCCTGCCGCTTCACATTCCCGCAAAAAAGCGGCGTCCACCCCGGCCCGGCTCATCAAAGTTTTAGCCGCCAGGGCAGAGCGGCGGCTCCGTTTCAGGCACAGGCGCACAAGCTCCCGCCGCTCAGCCACCGAACCGGCGGCGTTTTCCGCCGGTTCTGCTTCCGCTCCTGTTCCCGCTCCTGCTTCCGTCCCCGTCCCCGCCCAGAGACCGGCGGGGCTGTACCATAGTTCCCCCTTCCCGCGCAAAAAAGGCCAGACGGCGCGCAAGCTCAAAGCCAGCGGACAAATAGTTGTTTCCGCCAGCCAGACCGCCAGGGCCAGCATATCCGGCGGTATCAGCGAATCATCCTCCAGCACGGCGACAAGAGGACGCGGGGTAAAATCCGCGTCCTCCGGCAGCTCATCCCGCACGGCTGCGACCAATCCGCGCACCTCGCGGTTTTTCAGCGGCGCCCGCACGATCGCCCCTGCCCGCACGGTCATGCCTTCCGGCACCGCGTAGTGAAAACTCTCGTCCAGCCGTCTGTTCGGCACGTCCAGCAGCACTTCCGCGTATAAAACCAATCAGTCAAACCCCGTTTCCTACAGTCTCAGATCTCGTTAAACGAGTTTTTTACAACAAAGCAATCCACACCGTTAACCGGCGCTCATCAGCCCGGATCAGCCGGAAGCCTTTTCAGGCCGGCACCAGGAGACCCAGCGCGCGAACTTCCCGTCTCCCGTTAATTATATCACAGGGGCTTGATTTATCAATCGCAGCAATAGCGAATATTTTGATTGCTATTTTTCCGACGTCATGTTATATTGACCACGGGAAGCGGGCCGGAGCGGCTTTGCGCGTTTTCCGGGGCGGGCGGATATGAGGCGAAATCTTGGGCGGGATTAGGGCTTTGTCTCCCCAAATCTATTATTGCAAGGAGAATTTGTGTGGATAACAAAACAGGAAACGGTAATGTATCTCCTGAAGCTCCTGTCTTCAGGGTGCCTGATGAAAATGAAAAAATTAATCAGCACCCTTGGAAATTGTCCAGGGAAGATTGTGTTTTGAATATTCTTAAAAATAGGAATTTGCGCCATGTCGCCGATATCGGCGTGAATGACATGTATTATACCAAGAAGTTGAAAACGTTTGCCGGCGGCAAAGTTTACGCTGTAGACGTTATTTTCCCCGAAGAGGAAACGGTCAGAGACGACATAATCTGTTTGAACGACATAGGTAAACTGCCTGACGCTGAACTTGACTGCGTAGTGATGATGGATGTTCTGGAACATGTTGAAAACGACGCCTTGTTTTTCGGCGTTGTTGTAAATAAATTAAAAACTAACGGGACGGTTTTAATAACCGTTCCGGCCTGGCAGTTCTTGTTTTCCGCGTATGATACCGCGTCTCTGCACTATAGGCGGTACAACAGAAAACAATTAATGGCCTTATTGAAGCGGGATGATGTGAAAATAGAAAGATGTCATTATTTTTATATCAGCGCCTTTTTAATGCGGCTGTTATTTTTATATAAGAAAGGCAAATCTGTAGCCAATGATATTAATTGGAAATATTCCGCCGAGAATATCATAACTATAATTGCAAAAACAGCGCTGAATATAGATTTTTTGCTAAACAAAATTCTGGATAAAGTGTGGATACATCTGCCCGGCTTATCATTGCTTGCAGTTTGTAAAAAAATATAGGAGGAAACGGCGCAAAACGTCATTGACGGCGCGGAGGCGCGTTACTGGGCATGTATTCCGCGGGCAGGAAGTACATCTATCAATATGTGTCCGACTACCGCAAGAGCAATCTCAATGTAAAAACCCGCAAACACAGTGTTTGCAGGCATTTTTGCGATGGAGCTGCTATCCGGGATTGAACCGGAGACCTCGTCCTTACCAAGGACGCGCTCTACCGTCTGAGCTATAGCAGCGCGAAGCCTTATAATTTTCGCACAAATCCCTTCCTCTGTCAAGCCGGCCCGGAAAATTTCC
>JAIRRL010000177.1 GCA_031255985.1 Gracilibacteraceae bacterium | reverse complement strand
CGCCTGGAACAGCCGCGCGGCGAGGCGATTTATTACGGGAAGGCCAACGGGACAAAATATCTGGAGCGTTTTCGCGTACGGACGGCGACTTTTGCCAATCTCATCCCGCTGCTCCATCTTCTCCCCGGCTGCGAACTGGCGGACGTGCCGCTGCTCGCTTTGACCATCGATCCCTGCATCAGCTGCACAGAAAGGTAGGTGAATCCGCGTGGCCTTTAACGTAATCGGCAAGACCGTGATGAAAAGCCTGTTCAGCAAGCCGGCCACCGCTATGTACCCGGCGGTCAGAAACGATTTTTACCCGCTGACGCGCGGAGCGATAGAAATGAATCCCGCCGACTGCATTTTTTGCAATCTGTGCGCCAAGCGCTGTCCGACGGAGGCTATCGAGGTGTCGCGGCCGGAACGGGTCTGGACGATTAACCGCGCCCGCTGCCTGGTCTGCAATTTCTGCGTTGACGTTTGTCCCAAGGACTGTTTGAGTACCGTCCGCCAGTACACGGCTCCGGCGACGGATAAAACCTCTTATATCGAAAAAATCATAGGGCCGCCCGCGCCGGCAAAGCCGGAGTGATTTTTTCATGCACGAGTATCCCGCGACGCTGGAATTCATAAATATCGCCGCTCAAAAGGCCAGGGCGGCGAACGCGCGCCGGGTGACGCGCGTCCGGCTGGTCGTGGGGGAACAATCCGGTCTCGCGCCCGAATCCATTCAGATGTATTTTGAAATCATCGCCGAAGGCACGGTCTGCGCGGACGCCGCCCTGGAAATAGAAACGGTGAAAACCAAATGGCGCTGCCCGCGCTGCGATATCTTTTACGAGCGCCGGCCGCTTTCTTTCGCCTGTCCGCGCTGCGGGGAAGACGGGGAACCGACGTCCGCGGGCAGGGAATTTTATGTGGACAGCATCGAAGTGGCCGATTGAAGAGCGTTTTTTCTCAGCCGTTTTTTATCAATGCTCCTGCTCGGTGCTTCTGATCAGTTCCAGCAGGGCGTTAAGCCCGGATTCCCATTCTTCCCGCACGGAAACGCCGGGGGTGAAGCTGCGCAAGATGGCGCCAAAGCAGAAATATGTTTGCAGGACGAGAAAATTTTCGATGTCCAGCGGCTCAATCCGCCCAAGCGAGACGAGTTTTCGCAGAATATTCCCCGCGTAGAGCCGCGGCGCGTCAAAAACGTGACGCTGAAAAAACTCGCGGCTGCGCCGGTCGCTTCCGCTCATCATATAAGCTATGTTAAGGATGCGGAGCATTTTTTCATGATCAGTCGGGCGAAAATAAAAAAAGGCGCTGCCTACGGCTTGTTTGGGCGGCGCGGTCTCGGCCATGGCGATGAGGGCGGCGGGCGACGGCCTGATGCCGGCTGCTGTTTCCTCGAAAAGTTCATAGACGCCGGTCAGAATATCGTCCTTCGACTTGAAATGGCTGTAAAGGGAAGCGGCCTTAATGCCGACGGCGGCGGCAATATCCCGCATCGTCACCCGCTCGTAGTTTTTGGCCGAAAACATTTGCACCGCGTTATCCACTATTCTGGCCTTGGTGTCCTGCCTGGGGTTTTCCATAGCGAAACCTCCTTCGTTTTGGGGCAAAACCTGAAACAAAGCTGCCCGTCTTCTTACAGATTATATGCTAACAAGCGACCGTTTGTCAATAATTATGCCGCAGCGTCCCGGCGGGGCGGGAGGGGAATTTTATGAAGCTCGTGATAGCGGAAAAACCTTCGGTCGGCCAAACCATAGCCAGAGTCATCGGGGCCAAAAGCCGCCGGAACGGCTATTTTGAAGGCGCCGGTTTTATCGTCTCCTGGGGATTCGGTCATCTGATCCGGCTCGCCCACCCGGAGGAATACGATCCCAAATACAAAAGCTGGGATCTCAAATACTTGCCTTTTCTGCCCGGCGTCTGGAAATACAAAGTCATAGACGGCAAACAAGAGCAGTTTCAGCTGCTCAAGGAACTGATGAAACGCCCCGACGTCGCCTCGGTGGTCTGCGCGACGGACGCCGGCCGGGAAGGGGAACTCATATTCCGCCTGCTATATAAGATGGCTGCCTGTAAAAAACCGGTGGAACGCCTCTGGATCTCCAGCCTGGAGGACAAAGCCGTCGCGGAAGGATTTAAAAATCTAAGGCCCGGCCAGCAATTTGAAAACCTTTACGCCTCCGCCGACTGCCGCTCCAAGGCGGATTTTCTCGTGGGCATAAACGAGACCCGCCTGCTCACCCGCCAATACCGGACCAGCCTGAACGCCGGCCGGGTGCAGTCTCCCACCCTTGTGCTCGTCGTCGAAAGGCAGCTGGCGATAGATTCATTTGTCTCAACCGAGTTTTACACGGTGATGCTCGACGCCGGCTTCAGTCTGAAATCCGCCCGGATCGAGACGGAGGCCGACGCCCGGAAAATCCTGGCCGCCTGCCGGGCCGCGGGCAAAATAACGGTGACCGGCGTGAAACAGGAGCAAAAAACGGCCTCGCCCCCGAAACTCTACGACCTGACGGTTTTGCAGCGGGAGGCCAACAGGCTTTTTGGCTACACTGCCCGGCAAACCTTGGACGCCGCCCAGAATTTGTATGAAAAAAAACTCCTGACCTATCCCCGCTCGGACAGCCGCTATCTGACGGCGGACATGGCCCCTCTCGTACCGAAACTCGTCTCTTTGGCGGCCCGGACTTTTCAGCTGCCCGCCCCGGCCGCAATAAACGCCGCCCTGGTCATAAACGATAAAAAAGTGTCCGACCATCACGCGCTCATTCCCACCGAAAACATCGCCTCCTTGCCGCCTTTGCCGGAAACGGAAGCGGCCGTCCTCAAACTCGTATCCGCGCGGCTTCTCGCCGCGACCGGCGAGAAGCGCGTCTACAAAACCACCGCCGTCGCCGCCCTGTGCGCCGGGCATGAATTCAGCGCCAAAGGCCGCGAGATAATCACAGAAGGCTGGAAAACGATTGAAGCCGCGTACAAAGCGTCCCTGAAACTCGCCGCCCCGGAAACCGGGCCGGAAAACGATCTGGAAGAAGGCGCGGCGGAAGAAGAGGAAAGCGGCGGCGGGGAAATCCTGCCGGCCCTGCGCGAAGGCGAAAGCAGAGAAATCATCTCCGGCGAAATAAAAACGGGCAAAACGACGCCGCCCAAACCTTTCACCGAGGACACGCTTTTAGCCGCGATGGAAAGCGGCGCCAGCGAAATTCAACTATTGGAGGACGCTGAAAAAAAGGGGCTGGGCACTCCGGCCACCAGAGCCGGCATCATTGAAAAACTGATCGCGAACAAATACATCGAGCGGCAGAAAAAAAACCTCGTCCCAACCGAAAAAGCCAAATCCCTGGCGGCCGTGCTGCCGGAACCGCTCAAATCGGCTAAAATGACGGCTGAATGGGAAAACGCCTTGACCTTGATCGCGCGCGGCGAGCTCAGGCGGGAAAAATTCATGCGGGATATAACGGCGTTCGTGCGCGAGCTTTGCGCCCTCAAGCCGTCTGGAAATATCAGGCAATAGGCGCCTGTTTACAGGGCGGGCAAAACATGCTATACTGAAACGGATTGAAACCCGCAGGAACAGCAGTTTGTACAGGGAGAATACGTTTCCGTGAGCAAAAAATCAGTTAAAAATAAAGCGCGCCAGCCGGCCCCCGCCCCGGCGCCGTCTCCGGCCTCCACTCCGGCTTTCATCGCCCCGCTCCTCACTTTTGGCGCGGGAACGCTCTTTTTTTTCTTCGTCACTTTCATCGGCTCTTTCGACGCCATGGTGGAAAAAGTCATAGCTTTCATCGGCTGCCTGGCTTTGGCTCTGCTCTGCCTGTTCGTCCGCTCGGCAAGGTTTCGCCGTTTCCTGGCCCCGTCGTCCTTGCCTTTGATCATTTATGTCGTCCTCGGCGGCGTATCCACCTTGTACGCTGTGGCGGGGAAATTTGCCGTCTCGGAGTTCGCGAAACTGTTCGCGGCCTTCGTCTTATATGTTCTGACGCTTTGTCTTTTCAATCCGGGAACGCTCTCCGTTCGCCGGATTTGTTCCGTTTTGGCCGCCGCCGCCGCCGTTTTCAGCCTCATCAGCATTGACGCCGCTTCCGCCGGGTTTTGCACGGATATTTTCCGCCGGATCACCGATAACTTCACCCAGGCGTACATGAACGCCGGCTCGGTGCTGACCGGCGCCCGCATCAGCTCCATATTCAACACGCCGAATATTTTCGGCGGCGTCGCCGGGCTTGGGCTTCTGCTCTCCATCTATTTGACGGCCACCGCCGCGAAGACGGGAGAAAAATGCCTGCAGACGGTTTTCCTGGGTGTGACCGCCCTCGCCTTCCTGTTCACTTTCAGCATGGGGGCGACGCTGTGCGTCGGTTTGTCCGCGCTGGTCATGCTGATTCTCTCCGCGCCGGCGGAAAGAGTCCGCTTCTTTGTCCTCATGCTGGAGACATTATTCGCCGCGCTGATCGTCATGTATTTTACCTTCGGCTACCTGGGAACCTCCGGCCCGGAAGCCTGGATCCCCATGGTAGGCGCGGGCGCGACCTGTCTCGTCCTGCTTGTTTTGGAACGCTTTGTCGGCGAGCCGCTTTCCGCTTTTTTGAGCAAAAATTCGCGCGCCGCCCTGATCGCCGCCGGCGCCATTGCCGCGGCTCTGCTCGTCGTCGCCCTGCTGGCCTCGTCTCTGGCCGGCCCCGCCCGCCTGGCCGCCGGGGAAAATCTGCGCCGGGCCGCTTATCCGGATCCAGGCGAACATGTATTGACCGTCGCGGCCTCCGCGCCCCTGGACGTGATCATAGACACGCAAAATATGGAAGAAGTGATGATGCACAAGCAGACCACGCTTTACGCCGGGCCGGCCGGAGACGGCGTCAGTTTTACCGTGCCGGAGGGCAGCCGCGTCGTTTGGTTTGAGTTCCGCGCCCCAACTGAGACGGAACTGACGGCGGCGGCTTATGACGGTCACGCCCTGAAACTGCGGTACACTTTGCTCCCCGCCTCCATCGCCAACCGGATGCAAGGTCTGCTGGCCAATCAGAACGCCATCCAGCGCTTCGTTTTTTTCTATGACGGCCTGAAAATCTTTGCCCGCAGCCCCCTGATCGGCTTGGGGCTGGGAGGCTACGAAAACGCCATTTTCAGCGTCCAGGACTTTTATTATACTACGAAATACGCCCATAACCATTATGTGCAAATATTGGCTGAATTGGGATTATTAGGCTTTATTCCGTATCTCATTTTCCTCATCTTCACCGGCCGCGCTCTGTGGCGCGCTTTCCGCGCCGGCAAACAGCCCGCTTTCACCGCCGCCCTCGCCGCCTGTTTTGTGATGATAATAACGCATAGCGCCCTGGAAGTGGTCATGTCGGCGGGCGCTTTCCTGTCATACGCTTTTGTTCTGTTCGCTCTGATAACTCTGGAATGCGACTTGCCGGCGACGGCGGCGGCCCCCCAGCCCGCCGCCCGCAAGGACAAAACGGCGCGCAGACGGTCCGCCTCGCCCGCTTCGCCTTATCCTTTAGCCGTCCGCTGCGGCCTGTGCGCCTTCGCGCTTATCTTTTTCCTCCTCCTGCTGGGGAATCTGGCCGGCCGGCAAATTTTGGCCAACGCCCTGACGGAAGCCGAAAGCAGCAGCCAGCATGATGCGAGCAAATTTTTCGCTGATATGGCCAAAGCGGCGACTGTCGATGTTTTTGAGACAAACGACTACCTGCTCTCCTATGTGATCACCGCGCCCCAAGCCGCTGATCCGCAAATAAGAGATCAGGCGAACAAGTACGCGGAGCGCTTGGCCAAAGCTAAATCCAACACGATCCAGGGGCGGCTGACCGAATATTATTTCATGGTGGGCAATCCGGCCGCCGCCTTTGAAATGTCGCGGCAAATACTGAATTACCGCCGGGCGGATCCCGCCATCTGGCCCGTGCAGTTCGATCTTATCGCCGGGTATTATCAGAGCGTCGTCGGAAGCGGAGCGATGTCGCAGGAAGATTATATTGCCGCCACGCGCGGTATATACGAACTCCTGCTCACGGCGAACGAGACCCGCATGGAGAGCATCGCCCTGACGGAGGAAAATTTGCGCTTTTTGCGCGAATTGGGGATCATAGAGCCATGAGCGGCGGGGAGAATTATCGCCGCCGGCGGGAGCGGGCGGGCGAACTTATGCGCTCCCGCGGGGTTGACCTCTGCCTGATCGGCCCCGGCGCCGACCTGGCCTATATGACCGGTTGCCGCCTTCCCGGCGACGAGCGTTTGCTGGCTTTGGCCCTGCCGCCGGAGGGCGAAGCTTTTCTCATCGCCAATGAACTTTACCGCGAGCAGGTAAAAGATCTGCCGCTGTCTTCGTTTGTCTATTGGCGGGACGGGGAAGATCCCTATGAGATTCTGGCGCGCGCGATCAGAGACCGCGGGTTTTTGAGCGCCCAAACAGCCGTGGGCGACGCGATGCCGAGCGTTTTTGCCCTGAATATCGCCGCCGCTTTGGGGGCGGAACTGCGGCCGGCCGGTTTTTTGACGCAACCGCTGCGCCAATATAAAGACAGGGAGGAAATGGCGGCTGTCGCTACGGCCTGCCGGGCCGCCGACGAGGCGCTGCGGGCCGTCCTGAGTTTGGGGCGGGAGTGGATCGGCCGGACGGAAAGCGACCTGGCCGAATCTTTGGCGCGGGAGATGCGGCGGCGCGGTCTGGAACGCCCGGAAATTCTCGCCGCCGTCGGGCCTGGCGCCGCCGTCCCGCATTATAAGACCGGGGAGACCCTGATCGCGGACGGCCAATGTCTCCTGGTGGATTTTATCGCTACTTATGAGGGCTATTACACGGATATGACGCGCACGGTGCATTTCGGCCCGCCAGGCGACGAGTTTCGCGCGGTTTACTCGGCGGTGCTGGGGGCGCATCTGGCGGCGGAGACGGCGGTTCAGGCCGGTAATCTAATGGAAGATATTGACATAGCGGCCAGGGATTATATCTCGGCGCGGGGTTACGGCGACGCTTTTAACCATCGCACGGGACACGGCGTCGGCTTGGATGTGCATGAGGGCGCTTCGGCTGTCCGCGGGGAAAAAACGCCGCTCGCGCCGGGCCTGGTGTTTTCAGTGGAACCGGGGATATATCTGCCCGGCCGTTTCGGGGTGCGCATAGAAAACCTGGTGGCCGTGACGGCGGCCGGCCGCGAGGTTCTGCACACTTTTCCGCGGGAATTGCTGATTTTTTGAAGGTCGTTTAAATTCCGGCGGCGGCGCGGTACAGGGGCAAAAAAATACGCCCCATAGGCGCGAGAAATATGCTTGATAGGCGCAAAATACGCTTGATAGGTACAAAAAGTACGCCCGGAAGTTCCGGGCGTACTTCTTAAATGTGGCTGCTTAGTTTTAGTCGCTTGTTTAGTTTTAGTCGCTTGTTTAGTTTTAGTTGCTTAGTCGC
>JAIRRL010000106.1 GCA_031255985.1 Gracilibacteraceae bacterium | reverse complement strand
GCCATTTCATTATTATTCATTTCATTATTTGCCGCCAAATTAACCCCTCCTTAGGATCATACGCTGGAACATGGGGACGCGGGAACACAGGGACGCGGGACGCCGAAGGCGGCGTCCCCTACGGGAGCAGGGCGCGGGAACGCCGGAAACCGGGGCAGGACACCGGAACACGGAGACGCGGGACGCCGAAGGCGGCGTCCCCTACGGGAGCAGGGCGCGGGCGGCGCCCAGGCCGGCGGCGGAGCCGCAGCCGTAGCAGATGTGGAACAGCGGGAACAGAAAAAGCAAGGCCATAAAATACACCGGGGCCGGCGCCGGCCGCTCCGCCGTCGCCGTAGCGGCGCGGCGGCCGGCCCCCCAGGCGAAAACGAAAGCCAGGAGAAAATACAGTCCCAGTTCCGCCGCCAGCGCCAGGAAAAAAAGAGGACTGAGGCAAAGAGCGGCGGCCGGCAGCAAAAGCAAGGAAAGGACAAACGCGAAAGGGACAAAATGACGCGCCCCCATGGCGCCGGGGCAGAGAAAAGAAGTGATGATATTCCATCTGCCGTTGGCAAAAGCGTTGCGCGCTATCGCCCCGACGGACGAACGGCTGTAATAGGTCAGTTTTATGGCGTTGGCCAGATAGATTTTTCCGCCCTGCCGCCGAATACGGTAATTCAGCTCATAATCCTGATTGCGCGTCAGCCGCTCGTCGAAATAGCCGTAACGCTCGAAAGTCTCCCGCCGGAAGGCCCCGAACGGCACCGTATCGACATACCCGTCCGCCGCCCCTACCCGGAAGGAAGCGTTGCCGACGCCAAAAGGCGACGAAAGCATCAGGGCGATAGCCGTCCCCCAAAAACCCTCCCCTTTGGTTTCCAGCACCCCGCCCACATTGTCCGCCCCTGTTTTTTCCAAATAATGCAAACATTGGCTGATGTAGTCCGGCGCGTAGGAGCTGTGCGCGTCCAGGCGGGCAATGCAGCGGCCCCGCGCCGCCCGAATCCCGATATTCATAGCGCAGGGAGCCGTCCGTTCCCTGTTTTCCAGCAGGCGGACATTAGGATGCTCTTTTTGCCAAAAAGCGACCCGTTCCCGCGTCCCGTCGGCGGACATGCCGTCCACCACCAGGATTTCCATCCGCTCGGATGGAAAATCCTGGGCGAAGACGGAGCGCAGACAATGGTCGATATGTTTTTCCTCGTTCCGCACCGGAATAATAAGCGAAACATCCGGCCCCGCCGCTCCCGCCGCCGGCTCTAGCGCCCCGGTCACTGGTAGGGCCTCCCCGCCTCCATATTTTTCAAAATAACCAAAATCGCGGCTGCCAGCCAAAAAACGGGATCCTCAAACATGCGCCCCTCCGCCTGGGAGCTGACGAACACCGTCCCCACCCAAAGCACGCAGCCGAGGCCGATGTAGTAGGAATTGCGGTAATCGTTGAACATGCCCAGATAAGTGCTGTGCCCCAAGGCGTACAGGCGGAAGACCGTCCAGGTCAAGGTCAGGCCGAGCAGCAGCAGCAGAAAAAGCCCGGCGACGCCCAGTTCCGCCGCCACGGTCAAAACCGACGTGTGCGAGAGGGTGGCCCCGTCGGAAAGCGTCCGCAAGGAGGAATAATCGCGCAGGAACACGGTTTGAAAAGTGCCGAGGCCCGTCCCCAACAATGGATGATCCTGGAAAATAGCGATCGCCGCCCGCCAGAGGTAGACGCGCACCGGGTTCGTTTCGTCCAGGTTTTGCAGGAGGGCCGCGAAACGGCTCACGATATCCGAGCGGGTGGCGAAAATAACGGCGCTGCCGACGGCGCCGAAAGCCAGCGTCCAGAGGGGCGCTTTTTTTTCCGGAAAAAGAATGAGGGCGGCCAGCAAAATCACCGCCAAAGTGATGACTCCGCCGCGGGAAGAAGTGAGGATGAGCTGCAGCAGGAGGACGGGCAGGGCCGCGAGATAGAATATCCCGGCCAGGCGGGTTTTGGCGTGAACGCTCAGGAGAAAATTGGCGGCTATGGCTAACACCAGGTAGCGGGCGAATATATTCGGATCGACAAAAGTGTCGTTTATCCGCAGCACCGTTTCCCGCGCCAGCTGCTCGGCCTGCCAGATCTGCGTTCCGGCGCGCCATTCGTACCAGGTGAGCGGGACGAGAAGCAGGGCCGTCCAGTGAACGACGCGAAAAGGTAAAAGGAGGGTGTTTTTTTTCGCCAGCACGATTATGGCGAGAAAAGTGGCAAACAGCACGGCCAGGCGGGCGATCTCCGCCAAGGTGCGGCCTCTGTCCGCCGACCACAGGAGGCTCGCGGCGCCCAGGCCCACATACAGCAATAGGAGCAAGGTCAGCGGCTGACGGCAGGCGTCCCGCAGTTTCCGCCGCGTGTCGGCCTGAACGAACAGGCGGAGGAAAGCGGCTAAAATCAGGGCGATACAGGTCAGTTTTGACAGGGAAATCTCCCCGATCAGTTTGCCAACCGGGCCCAAATCCGGGTACAAGAGGATGGAAATCTCCATGGCGACGGCAAAAGCCAGAACCGCGCTCAGCCAAGCCGGCCGCCGCCAGGCCAGAATCGCCAGCGGGACGATGGTGAGAAGCAAAAAAATTATCTGCTGCATAGGAAATCCTCCCTCCGGCGCTTACCGGCCGCGCCGGCGGCTAAAGACGAACTCGCGCAGCCGGCGGAAATCCGAATCGGTTAAACTGAGTAAAACGAGATAAATACAGCCCGCCGTCGCCGCCGCCGCCAAGGGATGACAGCCCCGCAGCAGCCAGGCCGCCGCCGCCATGACCAAAGCGGCCGCGGCTATAGGGATCAGGCTCCGCCAAATGCGGATGGGATAAACATACAGGCGCACGAGGGCGTAATATGCGAGGAAAATCAGGGCCGCGACGATGAGAACGGCGGCGGCGACGCCGCTCAACCCCGCCAGGCGGTAGCCGGCCGGCATGAGGACCAGCAAGGCCAGCAGACCGCCTCCCTGCACCGCCATGCGCTGAATTTGCCGGTTGGTGGTGGTGAGAACGTCGCCCAGGGAAAAACTGAGACATTCCAAAGCCAGAAGCCAGCTCACCACGGCGAGAATGGGGGCCGAGGCGCTGAACTGCCCGCCCAGCAGCCATTCGATAAAAGGAGCGGCCAGGATGGAAAGCAAAATGCTGCCGGGCAGGCCGATCCCGATCAGAACCTTGCATGTTTTTTCCACCGTCTGCCGGTGACTGTCCCGGTCGCCGGCGCCCTGCTGGTACAAGACGGGGTAAAGGGCGCTGGTCAAGGTGCTGGGGATAAAGAGCAAGAGCTGGATCAGGCGGTAAGGGGCGGCGTAGATTCCCACTTCGGCCGTCGCCGCTCCGCTGAAAGACAGGAGCAGGACGCTCATTTGCAGGTAGAGATAATAAAATACGCGGTGGATGCCGAAAGGCAGGGCCTGGCGGATCATGGCCGGCAAGGCGCGCAGGCGCGGCCGGGGGCGGATTCTGCCGCGCAAGGCCCAAGCGAGCAGGCAGGCGACGGCCAGATAGACGGCGAGCTGGGAGATCAGCACCGCCCGGACGCTGAGGGCGGCGAAAATGACGGCGAGGGAGAATCCGGCCAGGAGGACGGCGGTCAGGAGCTGGTACATGGCGGCCACAGCCATCCGCTCCACCGCCTGGTAATAATTGTAAACCGATTGGCAGACCGCGTTGACCGCCGTACCCAGACCGGCGAAGATGATGAGTTCCCGCACCGGAGCCGGGTAGCCGGCCGGCCGCGCCAGCAGGAGCATGAGGACGAAAGCGGCGGCGGCCAGGACTGATTTCAGGAGCAGGGCATTGCCGAAATATTCGGGCAGGGTGGCGGGGCGGCGCGAACCTTCCTGAACCATGAGCTGGCTCAGGCCCAGTTCGGCGAAAACGATGAAAGCGCCGGCGTAAGTAAGAGCGATGCTGTAAGCGCCGTATTCGTCCGGCCCCAGATAGCGGGTGAGAAAAATCCCGACGACGCCCGCGATGACCTTGGCCAGAACATTGGAAAGGGTGAGGGCCAGGGCGTTGTGGGCGATCCGCGTGATGTTCAAGCCGACGCCCTTTCCCGCGCCTTGCGGGCGGCGGCTTTTTCGTAAACGGCGATGGTGGCGCGGGCGTTCCGGGCCCAGGTGAAGCGGTCGCGCACAAGAGCGCGGCCCCGTTCCCCCATGGCCCGCGCCGCCGCCGGGTCGGCGAGCAAAGCCCGCAGGGCGGCCGCGACCGCCGCGCTGTCGCGCGGCGGTACGACCAGGCCGGTGCGCTCGCGGGCGATGATGTCGCCGATGCCGTCGCCCGCGGTAGCGACGAGCGGTTTGGCCAGGGCCATAGCTTCGAGGTAGGCGATGCCGAACGCTTCGTCCCAGCTGGGCATGACGTAAATATCGGCTTGGGCCAGCTGGCGCAAAGCTTCGGCGTTCGGCAGCTCGCCCAGAAACTCAACCCGCCCGGCCAAACCCAGCTCGGCGCTCAGAGCTTCCAGCCTGCCGCGTTCCGCTCCGTCGCCGGCGATGCGGTAGCGCAGATCCGGGTATTGTTCCCGCAGCGCCGCCATCGCTTCGAGAACGAAGCGATGGCCCTTGGGCGGGCGCAGATAAGCCAAGGTAAACAGCAGCGGCCCTTCCGCCCGGCCTGACGCCCAGTCTGACGCTGCGCCCTCCGTCGGGCCTGACGCCCAGTCTGCCGCTGCGCCCTCGGCCGGGCCTGACGCCCAGTCCTCGGCCGGGCCCTCCGCCCGCCCAAGCGGCGACGGCGGCGGCGCGGCCGCCGCGGGCATATCCGCCGGGTCTATGCCGTTATACACCACGTGATATTTGCTCAGGTCGTCCGCCCAATCCTCCAGGTGATAATTCCGCCGGAGCTTGTCGCTCACCAAAATTACAGCGGCGGCTTGCGCGAGCGTCTCCCGGACGCTGCGCGCCGCGCGGGGGTGGCCGCGCAGAGTTTGAGCGAAGTCCTGGCCGTGAACGGTAACAACCACCGGCACGTCCCATTCACGGCCGAACGCGACCGCCGCCGCGCCGTCGGGATGGGCGACATGAGCGTGCAAAACGTCGGGCCGCCCATCCCGCCAAAGCCGCCGCAACACGGGCGCCAGAGTCAGGCGGTAACCCAGGGGCGTCCAGGGAAAAAGCAGGTTGCGCGGCAGCTCCGGCGCCCGCGGGTGGTAAACCGGCATCCCCGCCTCGTATTCCAGGGCCGGCAGGCGCGCCAGGCGGCCGTAGCGCGTATGGGGAGGAAAAAGCCGCGGCGCCCACGGCGTCGGGTGAATCATGGTCAGATCCACGCCGGCCGCCCGCAGGGCCGCCGCCTGCTTTCGCACGAAAATGCCGCTGAGAGGCGCGGCGGCGGTGGGGTACATGTGCGAAAGCATGAACACCCGCATCAGCGGATAAAATTGGTGCGCAGGGGCATTTCCTTCTCCGGCCGCGCCGCCTGATCCGCGGAATTCAGCGACTTGACGAGCCAGGCCATATTGCGGCCCAAAACGCGCATCACCTGCAGGCCCTCCGCGTCCTGATGCACTTCCGCCGGCTTATTGCCGTGGACGGCGTTCCAGTATTGGGAAGAAACGACGGGCATATTGCAGAAGGTAAAATATTTGTTCAGACGGTCAAAAGCCGAAGCCGCCCCGCCCCGGCGGCAGCTGACAACGCCGCAGGCCGGTTTGTAAGCCAGCAAAGAGCTGCCGGAATAAAACATCCGATCCAGCAAAGTTCCCAGAGCCGAATTGATGCCGGCGAAATAAACCGGCGAACCCACCACCAGACCGTCCGCCGCGGCGGCCAGTTTCAGACAGGCGTTCACCGGATCGTCGTCATAAAAACAGCGTTTTGTCTCCCGGCAGCGCCAGCAAGCCTGACAGCCGCGGATGGGGTCGTTGCCGATATGAAAAATCTCCGTCTCGATCCCCTGAGCGGCGATTTCCCCCGCCACTTCCGACAGCGCTGTAAAAGTACATCCGGCTTTTCTCGGACTGCCGTTGATCAGCAGCACCTTCATTCCAGTCACATCCTTTCAAATCTCCTGAATGATCGGCAGGATCATCGGGCGGCGCTTGGTTTTTTCGTACAAATGCTTGCTCAGTTCTTCCCTGATTTGGGATTTTAAGAGCGCCCATTCCGGAATCCCGTTGCCGAGGCAGCGCTCCGCTGTCTGAATGATTTTTTCCTTGGCCTGATCCAGCATAGGCTCGGACTCGCGCACATAGACAAAACCCCGCGTCACGACGTCCGGCCCGGCGACGATATCGCCGGTCAGATGGTTGAGCGTCATGACTATGATGAACAGCCCATCCTGCGACAATTGCCGCCGGTCGCGCAAAACGATGTTGCCCACGTCGCCGACGCCAAGCCCGTCGATCAGGATCCGGCCGGCCGGCACCTTGCCGGTGATGGCCGCGCCGCTGCGCGTAAACTCCAGCACGCTGCCGTTTTCGGCGATAAAAATATTCTCCTTGGGAATCCCCAATTCCTGCGCCAGCTGGCCGTGTTTGACCTGCATCCGGTAATCGCCGTGTACCGGCAGGAAATATTTGGGTTTCACCATGTTCAGCATGAGTTTCAGCTCTTCCTGGTTGCCGTGACCGGAGACATGCACCTGATTGGCGGAACCGTGGATCACGTTGGCCCCCAGGCGGAAAAGCTGGTCAATCGTGCGGGAGATCGATTTTTCGTTGCCCGGAATCGGGTTCGCCGAAATAATCACCGTGTCGCCGGCCTGAATCTCCAACCGCCGGTGTTCGCCCGCCGCCATGCGGGTGAGAGCCGACATGGGCTCGCCCTGGCTGCCGGTCGTGATGATGCAGACCTGATTATTCGGCAGCTTGACTATTTCATCCACATCGACCAAAGTTCCCGGCGGCGTGATCAGATAACCCAGCTCCGCCGCGATCGTCGCGTAATTTAACATGCTGCGCCCCACGATCGCCACTTTGCGGTTCGTTTTAAAAGCCGAGACAATGACCTGCTGCACCCGGTGGACATTGGAGGCGAAACTGGCCAGGATGATCCGCTCTTTCGCGCTTTGGAAAACGGCGTCGAACATTTCCCCCACCTTGCGCTCCGTCATGGTAAAACCTGGATTTTCCACATTGGTGCTGTCGGACATGAGGCAGAGGACGCCCTTGTGGCCCAGTTCGGCGAATTTTTGAATATCCAGCACCTCGCCGATCACCGGCGTGTGGTCGAGCTTGAAATCGCCCGTATGGACGATCGTGCCCAAAGGCGTGTGAATAGCCAGCCCCACCGAGTCGGGGATACTGTGGCTGACCCGGATGAAGTCGATGGTAAAAGATCCCAGTTTGATGGAATCGCCCTGTTTGACGACGGTGCCTTTCAGTTTGTTGACGTTGCTTTCCTTGAGTTTGGCCTGAATGAGGCCCATGGTCAGTTTTGTGGCGAAAAGCGGCGCGTTCACGTCCCTCAGCAAATAGGGCAGCGAGCCGATATGATCCTCGTGTCCGTGGGTGATGACTATGCCCAGCAAACTGTCCAGGTTGTCCAGGATATAAGCGTAATCGGGAATCACCACGTCGATTCCCAGCAAATCATCTTCGGGAAAAGCCAGCCCGGCGTCAACAACGATCATCTGATCGTCATACCTGATCACCGTCATGTTTTTTCCAACTTCTCCCAAACCACCCAAAGGAATAATCCGCAATTTATGCTCCTTTGGCAAAATATACTACCTCCTTAAAATATCTGTTATTGACGCTATCTGTCATTGACGCGGCTCAGGGCGCGTTCAGGTCTATTCCCGGCTTAGGGCGCGTCAGGCCATTTCCCGGATCAGGCGCGTGATTTCCCGCAGCTGCTCTGATTCCTGTCCGTTCGGTTCGGCCAAAGGCGGCCGGCACGGCCCGACGGCGTGACCGAGCGACTCCAGCACGAATTTTATCGGAGCGGGATTTGAAGTTATAAATAATGTCTTGAAAATGGGGTATAATTTTTTATGCCAATCCAAGGCCCCGGCCAGGTCGCCGGCCTTAAAAGCCGCGATCATGCTCTGCATCTGCGGGGCGACCACATGAGAGGCCACGCTGACCACGCCGCTGGAGCCAAGGGCCAGCAAGGGCAAAGTGAGAGCGTCGTCGCCGGCGTAAATGGCGAAATCCTCCGGCAGCTTCAGCTTGAGTTCGCTCATCTGGTCTATGGAACCGGTGGCTTCTTTCAGCGAAACGATATTGGGCACGGCGCTGAGGCGGGCGACGGTGTCCGGCAAAAGGTTCACCACGCTGCGGCTGGGAATATTGTAGAGCATCACCGGCAAGGGGGCGGCGGCGGCTATGGCCCGAAAATGCCGGTACATCCCCTCTTGGGAGGGCTTGTTGTAATAGGGCGTCACCGCCATCATCCCGTCGAGACCGGCGTCTGCCGCCGCTTGCGCCAGCTTGACGCTGACAGAAGTAGAATTGGTGCCTACGCTGCCGACGACCTTGCAGGCAGGCGGGGCGGCGCGGCGCACTACGCGGAACAGTTCCGCTTTTTCCTCCGCCGTCAAAGCGGGCGCTTCCCCGGTCGTCCCCGACACCACTATGCCGTCCGAGCCGTTCGCGGCTAAATAACAGGCTAAATCCGCCGCGCCTTCGTAATTTACACCGCCGTCAGCGTAAAAAGGCGTGACCATCGCCGTCAGAATTCGTCCAAACATCCGAACACTCCTAAATTCTATTGAGGATTAATGAATTTGCCGTGCAGCATCCGCGCGGCTTCCGTCAGATGGGTTCCCTTCACCAGCACCCAGATCGTCGTGTGCGAGTCCGCCGACTGCAAAATCTCAATATCCCGTTCCGCCAGCACTTCCGCTATGTCGGCCATGACGCCGGGCGCGTCGGTGATGCCGCCGCCCACCAAGGAAATGATGGCGCAGCCGGAAAGCAGTTTAGGGGTTATATTCATATTTTGCAGCACTTCCGCCGCTTTACTCGCCAGTTCATCTTTCACGGTGTAGCGCACCGCGTCCAGCTGGGTGCTGATAAAATCCACGCTGATCCCCGCCAGCGCCATCGATTTGAAAATCTGGCGCACGATTCTGGGTTTATCCCTGTCGCCGCTGATGTCGATGGTGATCTGCGTTACTTGCGGCATGTGGGCGATGCCGGTTATCAGGCGGTCTTCAAACATGTCGGCCCCTACGGCCCGGTTGGGCTGGTCGTTGGTCACCAAAGTGCCGGGCGCGTCGGAAAACGTGCTTTTGACGCGCAGCGGCATGTTTTGGCGCATGGCGATCTCCACCGCCCGCGGGTGGATTACTTTCGCGCCTTCATGCGCCAGATGAGCGACGTCGTTATAAGTGACCACGTCCAAAATACGGGCGTCCTGCACTATGCGCGGATCGGCGGTCATGACGCCCTCTACGTCGGTATAAATGTCCACAGCCTCGGCGTTCAAAGCCACGCCGAGAGCCGCCGCCGAGGTGTCGCTCCCGCCCCGGCCCAAAGTAGTGACGGCGCCGTCTTCACTCACGCCTTGAAAGCCCGTGACGACGACGACGCGGCCGGCCTTGAGTTCCCGCAGTATTTCCTTGGGGTTGACGCGCAGGATCCGCGCTTCCCCGTGTTCCGCCGTGGTTATGATTCCGGCCTGCCCGCCCGTGAGCAGCGTCGCCCGCAGCCCGTGGTTTTGGAGCGTAGCCGCCAGCACCGCCCCGGAAATCACTTCGCCGCAGCTCATGAGCAGATCCAGTTCCCGCGCCGTTATCTCCTTATTAATATCGGTAGCCAGTTTGATCAAAGTGTCCGTAGCGTATGGGTCGCCGGCGCGGCCCATGGCGGAGACCACCGCCACCACCGCGTAATTTTCGCTTACCGCGCCCAGCACTTTGGCGGCCGCCCGTTCCCGGCGTTCTTCCGTGGAGACGGAGGTGCCGCCGAATTTTTGTACGAGGATTTTCACCGTCAGGGCCTCGCTTCCAGCAGCAATTCCGCTATTTGCACTCCGTTCAGGGCCGCGCCCTTGCGGAGCTGATCCCCGGCCGCCCACAGATTCAGTCCGTTGGCTACCGTCCGGTCGACCCGGACGCGCCCGACAAAAACGTCGTCCTGATTTGTGGTTTCGAGCGGCGTCGGATAGCGCTCCGCCCGGATGTCGTCCACCAGGCGGACGCCGGGCGCTTTGGCCAGCAGCTCTTTGGCCCGCGCCGGAGTGAGCGGTTTTTCTGTTTCAATATTGATGGATTCAGCGTGAGAACGCAAAACCGGCGCCCGCACGCAAGTGGCCGTTACCAGCAGATCCGGGCGATCGAATATTTTTTGCGTTTCCAAGGTCATTTTCCATTCTTCCTTGGTATAATCGTCCGCCTGAAATACGTCTATCCGCGGTATCAGGTTAAAAGCGATCTGATATGGGAAAACCTTGGCCGGTCCCGCCGGCTCGCCGCCGGCCCAGCGGCGGATCTGGTCTTCCAGCTCGGTTATGCCGTCCCGGCCGGCGCCGGAAACAGCCTGATAAGTCGAAACTACCACGCGGCGGACACGGGCCGCGTCCTCAATCGGTTTGAGGGCCACCGCCATGATGATGGTGGAGCAGTTCGGATTGGCTATTATGCCTTTATGCAGACGCACAGCGGCGGCGTTCACTTCCGGCACTACCAGCGGCACGTCCGGCCGCAGCCGGAAGTAGCTGCTGTTGTCTATGACGATCGCCCCGGCGCTTACCGCCGCTTCGGCAAAAAGAGAGCTGTCCGAGCCGCCGGCGAAGAATGCGATGTCCACGCCGCGAAAACTGTCCCGCCTGGTTTCCTCTACCTCGATTTCCCGGCCGCCCCAGCTCACGATCCGGCCGGCCGAGCGTTTTGTGGCCAGAAGACGCAGGCCGTCCACCGGATAAGCCCGCTCCGCCAGAATATTCAAAAACTCCTGTCCTACGGCGCCTGTAGCGCCGACAATGGCTAAATCAGCCAAAATTAAAGCCTCACTTCCGTTACTCGCGTTATCATTGCCCCTATTATAACGCGGCCGGCCCCGGCAGTCAAGTTTACCGGCGGGACGGAACGGATTAATTTCGCAAGTTTAACATCCAAATAATCCCATGTGGCTAAGAAACCTTGCAACAGCAAGGATTTATTTTTTAATTTTTCGCCATAATGTATTGCGGATTGCAGCATGTTCGTCATCGCGCTTGTCAGTCTGACTGCGCAGCTAATGCGCAAGAGATAAACAACAGTTCTGATTCTGGTACTCGCTCATCAAATCATCGATCACCGTCGCCAACTTTTCATAGTCTATTGCTATTGCCATTGCTATTGGGTTTCGCATCCACTGCGCATCCTCCATTTCTACTGGCTTTTCCCGCGGCTACGTCCGGCCTTTGGTTTGGTCAGTTCATAGCTGTCGTCCGCCATCTCCCGGATAATCTCTTCCGGCACGCTGCCATCAAGGATCACGCTGTTTCGTCGCCGCAGGCGTTTCCAGGCGCAGGCGTTCCGCCAGGTAAGTGTTCCGTTTGGCGACTGTGTTGTTGCGGACGGCGCAGGCGATGGCTTTTTTCGTTCCCACCAAGGTCAGGGCTCGTTTGGCGCGGGTGATCCCGGTGTAGAGAAGATTGCGCTGCAGCATGACGAAGTGTTGGGTGGTAAAAGGCATGACGACGATGGGGTACTCGCTGCCCTGGGCCTTGTGGATAGTGGTAGCGTAGGCTAAAACCAGCTCGTCCAGTTCGGAAACGTCATAGACCACCGGCTGGCCGTCAAACAGCGCCGTGAGTTCCCGTTCCTCCAGATCCACTTTTTCAATGACGCCGATGTCGCCGTTGAATACGTTCTTGTCATAATTGTTCCGGATCTGCATCACCTTGTCGCCGGGGCGGTATTCCGCGCCGCCGCGCCGCAGGCAGACCCGGCCGGGGTTAAGTTTTTCCTGCAGCAGGGCGTTCAGGTTGGCGGCGCCGGTCAGGCCGCGCTGCATGGGCGTCAGCACCTGGATGCCGGCGACGGGGTCAACCTGAAAATACCCCGGCAGCCGCCGGTGGCACAGGTCGGCGATCAGGGCGGGCAGTTTTTCCGGGTCGTTTTCTTCGATGAAGAAAAAATCCGTATCTTTCCCTTGTTTGAGCAGCGGGAATTCTCCCCGGTTGACCCGGTGGGCGTTCATGACGATGTCGGAGGTTTGGGCCTGCCGGTAGACGGTTTGGAGCCGCACTACCGGGATCGCGCCGGAGGCGATCATGTCCAGGAGGACGTTGCCCGCGCCTACGGAAGGCAGCTGATCGGCGTCGCCGGCAAATACGACGCTCATATTGTCCGGAACGGCTTTCAGCAGATTGTACATCAAAACCACGTCGATCATGCTGCATTCGTCCACGATCAGGGCGTCGCCGGCCAGGGGGTTGGCCGCGTTTTTTTCCCAGCCGGTCTGGGGGCTGAATCCCAGCATCCGGTGGATGGTTTTGGCTTCCCTGCCGGTGGCTTCGGCCAGCCGTTTGGCCGCCCGCCCGGTGGGGGCGCAGAGCAGGATTTCACAGCCGGCGGCGGTCAGGGCGGAGATGATGCCCTTGGTCGTGGTGGTCTTGCCGACGCCGGGGCCGCCGGTCAGGATCATCACTTTGGCCGCCAGGGCCAAGCGGATGGCTTCCCGCTGAATGGCGTCATAGGCCACATCTGTTTCCCGCCGGGGCGGCGTCCGCCCGTCTTGCCGGCCGGCCGGTTCGGCGGGCAAGACGGCGGGCGAGGCGGCGGCGGTCAGGATTTTGCGCAATCTTTGGGCGACGCCGCGTTCGCTGTGGTAAAGGGGCAGGAGGTATATTTTGTCCGGCGGTTCACAGTACGCGTCGCCGGCCGTCAGCATTGCGGCAAGCGCCTGATCCAGCCGGGTTTCGTCTGTTTGCAGCAAGGCGGCCGCGGCTTGCAGGAGTTCGGCGCGAGGGAGGAAGCAATGGCCGTCGTTGGACGCTTCGCTTAAAGCGAACAGCAGCCCGCTGCGGCAGCGGGGATAGCCGTCCTGGGCGAAACCCATTTTCATGGCGATGGCGTCGGCGGTCTTGAAGCCGATGCCCCAGATGTCGTCGGCCAGGCGGTAGGGATTTTCCTTGACCGTCTGGATGCTCCCGGCGCCGTAGGTCTTGAATATTTTCACGGCGTGGGCGGAGCTGACCCGGTGTTCCTGGAGGAAAAGCATGACGTTTTTGATTTCCTTCTGATCCGCCCAGGCTTTTTTGACAGCCGCCACCCGCCTGCCGCCAATGCCGTCCACGCTGATGAGTTTGTCCGGGGTCTGCTCGATCACGTCCAAGGTGGCGGGGCCGAATTTTTCCACGATGCGCCGGGCGAACTTGGGACCGATGCCTTTGATCAGGCCGCTGCCCAGGTAACGCTCTATGCCGGCGACGGTGGCGGGCAGTTTTTCCTGCCAGGAGACCGCCGCAAACTGCCGCCCGTATTTGGCGTCGGTTTTCCACTCGCCGGACACCAGCAGCACCGAACCCACGTTGACTGCCGCCATGCCGCCCACTACCGCCACCAGGTCGCTGTGGCCCTTCACCCGCGCCTTCAGGACGGTAAAACCGGTTTGTTCATTTGTGTAGGTCACGCGCTCGACCAGGCAGCGTATCTGCTCCATCCTTACACCTTTACACCTTTACACCTTTACACCTTACGTTCCTGCAATCTTACATCTTTACGTTCCTGCGTCTTTACATTTTTGCATCTTTATGTTTTCCGTTCTTACCCCGGTTCGCCGTTGATTTTTACCCTTCTCATTTTATCATTGACCTCCGCCCGATACAAGTTGAAGTGAAAAAATATCAAAAACACAGCAAAGAGGGCCGGGAGGAATCACGCCGCCCGCATAGATATATTTTTACGGGATTTCAGGCTGTATGGTCAAAATTATGAAAAAATTACGTACACAATCCAGAAAAATTTGACACGACAAGGATTCCATACAACAATTTTCAAGCAGGGGGAAAGAGAGCAAACACCCGTATTTAGGGCGTCTAGCTCTCTTTTATTTAGCTAAAGTGTCGAAAAGGGGAGTATACCGCATCAAGGCGCGGATTTCCACTGTTATTTTCAGAAAACCCGGGTTCTGCGCCTGTTTTCGCGCTAACACTTACTGCTGTAAAAAAACACTTTAATTGATATTCAGGACACACTTTGACGCTTGCTACATTTAAAAAAATCAAAAACAAGGCTGCCCGACAATGTTTTCGTTGTTTTACGAGGCGAACCGCGCCGATATTGCACAATGACGGCGCTGTACGCCTCGCGCTATTCGCCGTCGCGGAGGCGCTTGATTTGCTCTAGTGTTAAGCCTGTCGCGTTCGCGATGTCCGCG
>JAIRRL010000232.1 GCA_031255985.1 Gracilibacteraceae bacterium | reverse complement strand
CGCCGGCCGAGCCGGCGGCAGCGGAAAGCGAGACGGCGGCGGACGGCCCGTCCGCTTCGGAATTGGCGGCCCTGATCACGGCGGATATCGACATGACAAATTGGCAAGAAGCGGACGAGGCGGCCCTGCGGCGCTCCTACGCCTGGGAAGACGGGACGGCGCCGGCGGACGCGGTTTTTTACCTGGCGGCGACGAATATCCAGGCCGACGAGCTGACTTTGCTGGCTTTGCCGGATAAAAACGCGGCCCGCGCCGTTTTGCCGGTGCTGGAAGGCCGCCTGGCGGAGCAGAAGAAAAATTTCGCGGGCTATTTGCCGGAACAGGAGTTTTTGCTGGAAAACGCCGTTTGCATGAGCAAGGGCCGCTACGCTTTGCTGGTCGTTTCCGCTCAGGCGGAAAATATCCGGACAGCCTTTGAGGCGGCGGTGGAATGAAAATTCTTTACTATGAATGTTTCGCCGGCGTCAGCGGCGATATGAATCTCGCCGCCCTGATCGGGCTGGGCGTGGACGAGGACTGGCTGAGAGCGGAACTGGCCAAGCTGCCCTTGCCCGAAGCCTGGACACTCCGGGTGCGGCCGGGACAAAAAGCCGGCATAGCCGGTTTAAGAGTCGAAGTACTGGAAACCGGGCACGGGCACGATCATGATCACGATCATGAGCATGGGTACGAGTACGAGCATGAGCATGGACACGGGCACGAGCATGGACACGGGCATGAGCATGAGCATGAGCATGAGCATGGACACGAGCATGGACACGATTACCCGCGCCGGCAGCTGCGGGAAATGGAGGCGCTCATTCAGGCCGCCGCCCTAAGCCCCGGCGTCAAAACCGCCAGCCTGGCGGCTTTACGCGCCCTGGCCGCGGCGGAAGCGGAAGTACACGGCACGGATCTTTACAGCGTGACTATGCATGAAGTGAGCGGTTTGGACACGATCATCGACGTCGTCGGCGCCGCTCTTTGCCTTGATTACCTGGGCGCGGACGAAATATGGTGTTCCCCGGTCGAATTGGGCGGCGGCTTTGTCCGCTGCGCCCACGGGCTTTTGCCCGTACCGGTTCCGGCGGTGCAAAGCTTGCTGCGCGGGATTCCGGTCACGCTGGGGCGCGTGGAAGCGGAAACGACCACCCCTACCGGCGCCGCCATCATCAAAACTTTTGCGAACCGCTTCCCGCCCCGCCCGGCCTTCACCCCCCTGCGCGCCGCCTACGGTCTCGGCCGCCGCGATCTGCCCATCCCCAACGCCTTGCGCGTGACTTTGGGCGAAGTCCCGGCCGCCCCGGCGGACGCGGCGGCGGCTTCGCCCTATGAACACGCGACCCAATATGT
Source organism: Gracilibacteraceae bacterium (assembly GCA_031255985.1). Taxonomy (GTDB): domain Bacteria; phylum Bacillota; class Desulfitobacteriia; order Desulfitobacteriales; family Syntrophobotulaceae; genus JAIRRL01. Next base: position 7,513 of record JAIRRL010000232.1, on the reverse strand, counting down.
ACTGGAAACGAATCTGGACGATCTAAGCCCGGAAATCCTGGCCTATACGGAGGAACTACTCCTCGCCGCCGGCGCCCTCGACGTCTGGCGCGTCGCCTGTCAAATGAAAAAAGGCCGGCTGGGAGCGCTGCTCGGCCTTTTGGCCCGCGAACCGGACGTACCGGCTTTGCGGGATATAATTTTACGCGAAACCAGCGCCATCGGCCTGCGGGTCTATCCGGTGGAAAAAATAATGCTGCCGCGCGCCGCCCGCTCCGTCGTCACCCCTTGGGGCGAAGCGCGTCTCAAGGAATGCGCCCTGCCGGACGGAGAAATAAAAGTCAAGCCCGAATTCGAGGACTGCCGCCGGCTGGCCGCGGCGGCGGGAATACCGCTCCGGCTGGCCGGAGAAATGATCCGCCGCTACGACGAAGAATCGCGGCTGGACTAAAGGCTGCCGCCGGCCGCCCGGAACTCGCCGCTCAAGCCGCGCCCTATTCCCTCGACCCGCCCGTTGGCCGCCAGCCGCCGCAGCAGTTGAAACACGGTTTCCGTTTCCTCCGGCCGCCCGACCGCTTCCGCCAGAGCCGCCGCCGTGAAACTCCGCTCCGGCTGCCGGTTCAAAGCGGCCAGCACGTCATTTTTCAGGGCGATGATCTCGCCGGCGCTTTTTTTCCCCATCTCCACCGCGGGCTGATCATAGGCGTTGACGTTGACCAAGGAAGCATAGTACCCGACCGCCCGCTCCAGGAGGGCGATAAGACCGCCGACCGACGGGGCGTCCGCCGCCGGAAGGGTTACGGTAATACTATTGCGGCCCCGCGCGCGCAGGGCGCGGCGCGTACCGAGCAAAAACGCCTGCAGATAATCGCCGCTCGTGCTGTTTTCCCCGACGACAGGCGATTCTCCCTCCCGGTCGCGCAGCACTTCGATCAGGAGGGCGAAAAAATTATCCGGGCCGGCCAAAAGCTGCTGTACATATGAATGTTGATCGGAAGAACCCTTATTGCCGAAGACGGCCAGCCCCTGATGAACGACGCGGCCGTCCCGGTCTTTCTCCTTGCCCAGAGATTCCATCACCAGCTGCTGCGCGTATTGGGCCAGCAAATCCAGCCTGTCTTTATAGGGCAAAATCACCATCTGCGTCCCGCCCCGCCCGCCGGTCAGCGCCTGCCAGACCAAAGCCGTCAGCAAAGCCGGGTTTTCCGCCGGCGCCGGGCGGCGGGTCAGAGCGTCCACGGCGGCCGCCCCGCGCAGGAGAGCGGCGGCGTCAATCCCTTGCAAAGTCAGCGGCAAAAGGCCCACCGCCGAAAAAACGGAAGTACGGCCGCCTACCCAATCCCACATGGGAAAAAATTCCAGCCAATCGGCCGCCGCCGCGTCCAGTTTGCTGCCGCGCTGGGTGATCCGGACGGCGTGCCGGGCAAAATCCAGGCCCGCCGCCTCATAAAAGAGCCGGGCTTCCTCCATGCCGTTACGGGTTTCCACCGTGCCGCCGCTTTTGGAGATCACCACGGTCAAAGTCTCCGCCAGCTCCGGCTTTACGGCGGCCCATACCCGATCCATCCCGTCCGGATCCGTGTTATCGACAAAATAAAGGCGCATCTTATCCGCCCCCGTTCCCAGCGCCCGCGAAACAAAGCGGGGGCCGAGACTGGAGCCGCCGATCCCGACGACCACCACCCGCCGGAACGGCGCCCCGCGCCCGCCGCGGACGGCCCCGCTGTGTACCGCCGCCGCAAACTTGTCAATCCGGCTGAGAGTCTCCCGAATTTCCGCGGTCAGCGCCGCCGTGGGCGCCAGTTCGGGCGCGCGCAGCCAATAATGCCCCACCATCCGCTGTTCGGAAGGATTAGCTATGGCGCCTTTTTCCAAATTCATCATTTCCTGCCAGGCGTGGCGCGTCTCCGCCCGATCCGGCCGGAGCAAGCCCTCAGGCCAGGCGGCCTGGCTCGGATCGACCGCCAGACCCGTCCCCTCGTCGTAAAACAAAAGGCGGCTGTATTTTTCCCAGCTCATGCCGTCACCCCTCCGTCTTCATCCTCCGCCGGCGCCCGGTCGCTCCGCTCGGCCAATTCCCGCAGCCAGGCCGCCGTTTCCTCCGTCATCTGCTCCGCTTCCACCCGCCAGCCCCAATTGCCTTCCCTCTCGCCCGGAATGTTCATGCGGTGGCTGTCGTCCAGGCCGAGAACGTCCTGCAGCGGCAAAATCACCCATCTCGCCCCGCCGGCATACAGGCGGGCGATGATCCGGCGGCAGAAGCGCCGCTCCGCCTCCGCCCCGCCCGCCGGCGCCTCCGGCTGGGCCGCCGCCTCCGCCGCGTACCAGCCGACCAAGGTTTGATTATCATGGGTTCCCGTATAAAAAACATTATAGGAATCCGCCGCCGTCATCTCATCTCCCATCATTTCCCAGGCGGAAAACTGCAGCACCTTGACGCCGGGCAACCCGAACAGTTCCTTCAGCACGCGCACTTCCGGCGTGATAAAACCGAGGTCTTCCGCGAAAAACGGCGCCGTCCCCAGCTCCGCCCGCACCGCCTCAAAAAAGCGGCGGCCCGGCCCTTTATGCCAATAACCTTGCGCCGCGCCCTTTTTCCTGCTCCAATAAGCCTCAAAGCCGCGGAAATGGTCGAGCCGCAGTTTGGCCGTCCGCCGCAGGCTGTGCCGCAGGCGGGCAATCCACCAGGCGTAATTCTCCCTGGCGGCGGCCTCCCAATCATAAACCGGCATTTCCCAGTTTTGGCCGGCGGCGGCGTAATCATCCGGCGGCGTTCCCCCTTCTTCCTCCAGGCGGAAAAGCTCCCGCCGCCGCCAGACATCGCAGCTCTCCGCCGCCATATACATGGGCGCGTCGCCCCAGACAGTCACGCCGCGCTTCCGGGCGTAAGCCTTTAACGCCTCCCATTGCCGGGCAAATTCATACTGCAAAAAAGCGTAATACTCGACCTCCCGCGTCAGCAAAGCGCGGGCCGAATTGAGGGCCTCTTCCTCCCGCTCCCGCAGCGGCGTCGGCCACAGGCGCCAGTCCGCTTCCTCCAGATGGCCCTGCAAAGCGCGGAACAGGCAATAATCCTGGAGCCAGTCCGCCTCCGCCCGGCAAAAAGCCCTGAATTCGGCGTCTTCCTGGTCAAAACGCCCGAAAGCCTCCCGGTAAAACGGCTGCTTGCGCAACTCCGCCCGAATAAATTCCGCCCGTTCCGCCTGAACACCGGCGCAGAGCTTTTTTTTCATCTCCGCGTAATCCGGGCCGAGCAAACCCTGGGCCGCCAACTGCTCCAGATCCAGCAGCAGCTCGTGCCCCGCGAATGCGGACAAAGGCATATAGGGCGAATTGCCGCGCCCCGGCGGATTAACTGGTAAAATCTGCCAAATAGTCTGGCCGGAAGCGGCGAGAAAATCCACGAATTCGCGCGCCCCGGAGCCCAAATCCCCCACGCCCCACGGCGAGGGCAGCGAAGTCACATGGCAAAGCACTCCCGCCTGCCGCCGGCCGGGGACGGGTTCCGGCAGCGGCCCCGCCGCCGGCCGGTAATATACTTTCGTCGTCAGCGGTTCCAAAGTGCAAATCATCGCGAACTTATCCCGGTCGGCCAAAGCGGTCGTCGCTTCCCGCGTCCCCCCCGTCAGCTCCGGGTAAGAGCCGCCCCGCTCCGACTCCCACAAATCCACGGTCTTGGCGTTTTGGCTGTCCGGGTTGACCGCCACGTAAATCCGGCCCTCCCTGTCGCCGCGGGAATAACCGTACACGCCGCCCGGCCAGAGGCGCGGGCAAAAATCGCCGTCCGTCAGCGCCCCGTACTCCCGCCGCCAGCTTATCACCCGCCGGTAAAACTCGCCCAGCCCCGCTTCCTCCTGTCCCCAGGGAAAAGCGCCGCGGTTATAGGGATCGCCCAGCCCTTCCATCCCCGCCTCGTCCCCGTAATAAACGCAGGGGACGCCGGGAAAAGTCATCTGCACCAAAACCAAAGCCCGCAAACGGCGCAGGGCCAAATCCCGCCGCTCGCCCTCCAGCCGGAAAAACTCTTTTTCCTCCGCCGCCAGGGCGCTTATATCTATACCGCTCAAAACAGTCAGCACCCGCTCCCGGTCATGGCTGCCGAGCAAATTCATCGCCGCGTAAAAATTTTCCCGCGGATAATTTTCATACAAACTCAGAATCCGCCGGTGCAAACTCTCCGCCGAAACGGTTCCCAGGAAAAAACCAAGAAACAGCTCGCGGAACGGGTAATTCATCGTCGAATCCAGCTCGTCGCCGGCGAAATAAGCGCGGCGGACGCCGTAACTCACCTTATTGGAAGCGTCCTCCCACACCTCGCCGATCAGCACCCCTTCGGGATTCGTCTCCTTGATCGCCCGCCGGATTCCCTTGATAAAATCATCCGGCAGCTCGTCCGCCACATCCAGGCGAAAACCGCGAACGCCGGTTCGCAGCCAGTGCCGGGTCACGCTATCCCGGCCGCGCCAGATAAAATCCTGAAAATCCGGATTCATCTCATTCACGCTGGGCAAATCGTCCACGCCCCACCAGCTCTCATAGCCGCCGTCCGCCTGCCAGCGAAACCAGTCATGATAGGGAGAATCAGGCGCTGCCGCCCCCGCGCCGCCGTAATTGCCGTACCCGTCGAAATACAGACTGTCCCGGCCCGTATGATTGAAAACGCCGTCCAGGACGATCGATATCCCCTCGGCCGCCGCCGCCGCCAACAGCAGGGCGAAAGCCTCGTCCCCGCCGAAACCGGGGTCAATCGTGAAATAATCAGCCGTATCATATTTATGATTGCTCGCGCCCAGAAAAACGGGGTTCAGATACAGCACGCTCACTCCAAGTTCTTTCAGATATGGTAATTTTTCCCTCACACCGTTCAGAGTGCCGCCAAAAAAAGGCCAGCGCGTGATCCGCCCCTCGGGGTCGCGCGGATAAAAAGGCGTGTCGTTCCAGTCCAAATGCAAGAGCCGCCGCGGCCCCCGCCGTTCGGACGGGCGCAGGAGAGCCGCCGCGTCCCGGCAGTCCCAATCCGCGCCCCGATAAAACCTGTCCACAAAAATCTGGTAGGCGACGCTTTTTTTCCACCAGGCCGGCACGGGCGAAGGCCGGTACACGGTGATCTGCCAGGACGGCGGATCAGACGCCGGCCAGGGCGCCCCCTCGCCGCCCAGGCAGTCGGCCTGACAGCCGTAAAAAAAGCGCCCGCCCCCGTCGCCTTGGAGCCAAAAATAATACCACAGAAGCCCCGGCTCGTCCGGGGCGGCGCTCTCCGCCACCAGTCGCCGCCCGCCGGGCGGGCCGGCTGTTTCCTGCATCTCGATCAGCGTCTCGCCCTTGCCGTCGCGCCAAAGCCGCAGTACGCCGTTTAAAGGCGCTCCGGCGGCGCCGTACACATCCAGCGCCAGCCGGAGCGGCGCGCCGCAAGGCAGGGCGCCGCCGGGATCGCGCCATTCCGTCGCCTGGGAATTATGATATAGGCGCAATCCCTCACTCATGCCCGCGCCCCGATTTTCTCATAAAGACGGGCGTAGTTCCGCGCCGCTTCCAGCCAGCTAAACCTCTGCTCCGCGGCGCTCAGGCGCAGTTTTTCCCACGCCGGCGCGTCCTGCCGGAAAAGATTCAGCGCCTTTTTCACCGTGAACAAAAGCTCATGAGCGTTATAATTGGCAAAACTGAATCCCGTCCCCGTTTTGCTGTATTCGTCAAAAGGCCGCACCGTATCTTTCAGGCCGCCGGTCTCCCGCACCACCGGCACATTGCCGTAGCGCATGGCGATCATCTGCGTCACCCCGCACGGCTCAAAGCGGGAGGGCATGAGCAGCATATCGCCGGCGGCGTAAACCTTCATCGCCAGATCGTTATCAAAAGTGACGCAGGCGGCGAATTTCGCCGGATATTGCGCCGCCAGCCAGCGCAAACGCTGCTCGTAATCCCATTCGCCCGCGCCGACCACCACGATCTGCAGATCCTCCGCCAGCAATTCCTCGGCGATATGGAAGAACAAATCCAGCCCTTTCTGCTCGGTCAGGCGCGTCACCATGGTTATGAGCGGCACATCGGCGCGGGCGGGCAATTCCAGCATCTCCTGCAGCCGCCGTTTATTCACCCGCTTATTCGCCCAGTCGGCGCTGCTGTAATTGGCGAACAAAGCCCTGTCCGTCTCCGGATTGTAGAGATTATAGTCCAGCCCGTTCAAAATCCCGCGCAAACTGCCGGAACGCTCCCGCAAAACGGCATCCAGCCCTTCGCCGTAATAAGCGTGCTGAATTTCCTGGGCGTAAGTCGGGCTGACCGTGGTCACGGCGTCGCTGTAGAGCAACGCGCCCTTGAGGAAATTAACGCCATGGTCAAAACCCATTTTTTCGTAAGGCGCCGTATGCCCGGCCAGGCCCAGCAGATTGTCCAGCACCGACAGGTCGTACACGCCCTGGTACTTCAGATTGTGGATCGTAAACACCGACTTGATCTCATAATAAAACGGATTGCTGCCGCAGATCTCCTTCAGCAGCACAGGCAGGAGCGCCGTATGCCAGTCGTTGGCGTGAATAACATCCGGCTTGAAATTCATGAAGCGAATGCACTCCAACACGGCGCGGGCAAAAAACGCCACCCGCTCCGCGTCGTCATAATATCCGTAAAAACCGTCCCGTTTAAAATAATATTCATTATCAATGAAATAATAATGCACGCCTTCATGTTCCAGCTCTTCCAGCCCGCAATACTGCCGCCGCCAGCCAACTTCCACTTTGCAGCGCCCCACAAAATGCGCTTTATCCAGATAAACACGCGGGATTCCCGCATATTTCGGCATGATCACCCGCGCCTGACAGCCGGCTTTCTGTAAATATCCGGGCAGCGCCCCGCCCACATCGCCCAGACCGCCGCTTTTGGCAAACGGTTCCGCCTCGAAAATAGCGAACAATACCTTCATCGCTAACACCCCTTTCTCAGGTCGCATTAATTTTTTCTTCCGCTTCCGGCTCATACGACGCACTCTTTTCCCACGATGGAAGGAGCGCTCAGACGGCCTTTCAGCAGAGCGCCCCGCTCGACGCGGGCAAATTTATCGCAAACCACCTGCTCCACCAAAGAATCCCGGTCGATCACGCAACCCTGCATGATGACGCTGCCCCGGACGATCGCCCCTTTGGCCACGCTCACCTTGCGGAAAATAACGCTGTTTTCCACCGTCCCCTCGATGCGGCAGCCGCTCGCCACAAGGGAATTGGTAACTTCCGAATGAACGCCGTAATAAGCCGGCACATTATCTTTCACCTTAGTGTGAATTCTGTTTTCCTTGCCAAATAATTCCGCCCGCACCTCCGGGCGGAGAAAATCCATATTGCCGCTGAAATAATCGTCAATCGACTCCACCCGTTTCAGATAGCCGCGGAAAGACACCGCCCGCATCTGCCAGGTATTGGCGTTTTCGGCAATAATATCCTGGAAATCGCTGTACTCCATCGTTTTATACCATTCAAAAATATTTAGCAGCAACTCCCGCCGAATGATGAACGTGTCCAAAAAAAGACGGCGCGGTTCCCTG
>JAIRRL010000218.1 GCA_031255985.1 Gracilibacteraceae bacterium | reverse complement strand
TTTATTTTCTCAGCCCCGCGGAAGTCCGCCTTACGGCGAATACGACGCTGCGGGCAGGCGCGGGAGAACCGGTGCGGACAACGCTGGAACAGTATATTTTGGCGGACGGCGCCGGCCTGACCATTTTTCTCCAACGCGATGGGCGCTGGACTAAGACCTTGCTGGATTCACCCGAACTGAGCCGGGTGCTGGCGATGGATCCCGCCGCCGATCTGAAGCTGTTTATGGAAAATTTACAGATGGCTGAACTCGCGGGAGAGGAAACCCTGGACGAACGGACGGCGCATAAAATAATCGTTCGCGTAGCCGGGGCGGCGTTGAGCGAATTGTTGCCGGCCGAAGGCGAGACGCCGAATCCGGTGGGCAGCGAGGCAGCCCGCTTTTTGGCGGAAGGCGGCGATTTGCAGCTGACTCTCTGGCTGGACGCGGAAAATCTCGCTTTGCTGAAATGTCAGGCTGATCTGACGCAGTTCATGCGAAAACTGGCGGCCGGCGTTGACGCCTTCGCCGCTCGCCGGAATTTGGACGCGGCGACGGCGAAGGCGCTAAAAACCGCGCTCTCCGACATCAAAGCCGAGATGGAATACACGGTCGCCAAACTCAATAACGCCACTCCTTTCGTCCTGCCGGCCGAAGCGGCGCTGGCGGAAATAACGCCGGCCGCTCCTTCTTTGACTAATCCGGCCCCATAAGTTATAATATGCCAGAACCTAAGGCAGTAACTGATGGAAAAAAAAGGAGGAACCCAATGAAAAAGACTCTAGCCGCTCTGTTCTGTCTCCTATGTATTCTCTCGCTGGCCGCCTGCGCCCAGCCGGCGGCGCCGCCCGCGGGGCCGGCTGCAGAACCGCCCGCCTCGGAAGAAGATTCTTCCTGGACGGACATTCAGGCCAAAGGCTACATGATCGTCGGTTTGGATTCCAGTTTCCCGCCCATGGGCTTTACGGACGAAAGCGGAGAAATCGTCGGCTTTGACATTGATTTTGCCAAAGCAACCGCTGAGAAACTGGGGATAGAGGTTCGGTTTGAGCCTATATCCTGGGACGCCAAAATTTTTGAGCTGAACAACAAGAACATCGATCTGATCTGGAACGGCATGACCATCACGGAAGAACGCCTGGCCGAATCGCTGATGACCAACCCCTATCTCGGTAACCGGCAGATAATCGTCGTGGCGGCTGATTCCCCGCTGACCAAGGCCGACCTGCCCAACAAAAATATCGGCGTTCAAGCCGGCAGCACCAGCGTTAGGGTGCTGGAAGCCGACGTGGATTTGATGGAAACCATCGCCATGGTGGAGTTCCCCGACAATATGGCCGCTCTGCTTGATTTGAAAAACGGGCAGTTGGACGCGGTGGTCGTTGACGAAGTCGTCGGCCGTTACTATGTCAGCCAGGAACCCGCTTCCTACAAAGTCCTTGCGGATGATTTCGGCGAGGAAGAATACGGCGTGGCCGTTCGCAAAACGGACGCCGCTTTTCTGGCTGAACTGCAGAAAGCCATGGACGCCGTGGTCGCCGACGGCCAAGCGTCTGAATTCTCTGTCAAATGGTTCGGGGAAGATATACTGCCCCAGCCCTGAATCGCCGGCTCACTGCCTTGCCTTCGCGCCACTCCGCGGCGCGAAGGTTTTTGAGGATTATCTATGGAATACGCGCAAATCGTCATACCCGACCTCATTTCCGGTGCAAAGATTACTTACACCATTTTCTTTTTTACGCTGATCTTTTCCGTTCCCCTCGGCCTCATCCTCGCCATCTTCGGCCTTTCCCGCTTTCGCCTCCTAAAAGCGGCGATAGTCGCGTACATATGGCTCTTTCGCGGTACGCCGCTGCTTTTGCAAATATTCTTTGTCTGGTTTTGGCTGCTGCCTTACATGGGCGTGAGCGCAAACCGGCTGGTTGCGGTTATTCTGACTTTTTCCCTGAATTACGCCGCATATTTTGCCGAGATATTCCGCGGCGGCATCCAATCCATCGACCGCGGTCAGTACGAAGGCTGCCACGTGCTGGGCTTCACTTATCCCCAGACGATGCGGCTGGTGATTTTGCCGCAAGTGGTCAAGCGCGTCCTGCCGCCTGTCGGCAACGAGGTGATCACGCTGGTCAAGGATACGGCCCTGGCTTTCGCCATTGGGGTGCGGGATCTGATCCGCGTGGCTCAAACCACGGCCAGCCGGGATTTCCGGGTGGACGTTTACCTTTACGCCGTCGTCTTCTACCTGGCCAGCACGCTTATCCTGACCTGGCTGCTGAAAAAAGCGGAACAGAGGTTCGCTTATTATGAGTGAGGATTTCCTCCAAATCAGCGGTTTATGTAAAAATTTCGGCTCTTTGGCTGTTTTAAAAAATGTAACCTTCTCCGTTCGCCGCGGCGAAGTCGTCGCCGTCATCGGGCCTTCCGGTTCGGGTAAAAGCACGTTGCTGCGCTGTCTAATCCGCCTGGAAACCATGCAGCGGGGCAGCGTCGCTTTGGCCGGGCGGGCGCTCGTCCGCCAGGACGCGGACGGACGCAGTCATTATCCGCCGGAAAGCGAAACCCGTCCTCTCCTGCGCAAAATGGGCATGGTGTTCCAGAGCTTTAACCTGTTTCCTCATCGCAACGTGCTGGAAAATATCATCGCAGCGCCGCTGACAGTAGCCCGTCAACCGCGGGAGGAAGCCATAGCCGCCGCCGACCGCCTGCTGGCCAAAGTCGGCCTGACCGACAAGCGCCTGAATTATCCGTTTGAATTGTCCGGCGGTCAGAAACAGCGGGTGGCCATAGCGCGGGCGCTGGCCATGAACCCGGAGATCATGCTTTTCGACGAACCGACTTCCGCCCTGGATCCCGAACTGACCGGCGAAGTGCTGCGGACGATGCGCGACCTGGCCGAAGAAAAAATGACCATGCTCGTCGTCACGCACGAAATGAGCTTCGCTCGCGGCGTGGCTGGCAAGATCATTTTTATGGACGGCGGAGAAGTAATAGAAGAGGGCGCGCCGGCCGCTGTTCTGGATAATCCCCGCCATCCGCGCGCTAAAGCCTTTTTCGCTCAGACGCCCTGAGACGCGCTGATCAGACGCTGAAAAGCAGTTTGCCGTAAGTCGGGTAAGGCCAGTATTTTTCCCCGACATTTGCTTCCAGTTCATCCGCTACGGCGCGCGCCTCACGCATCGCCGGCAGAACTTTATCCTTATAATAGACCGCCGTCTCATGCGCCTCTTTTCGCTCCGCCGCCCCCAGAACCGCTTCATTCAGCAGATCGGCGCGGGCGGACAGGCCGGCGTACAAAGAGGACAGTTTCAGAACGAGAGTTTTTTCCGCGGCGTAAGATTCCGGGGGCAATTCCAGCTTGGTCTTGTTCAGGACGACGATGGTCAGATCGTTCAGGTAAGAGGTTACGGCGGGCAGGATGTCTTTTTTCAGCATCTCCAGCATGGTCAGCGCTTCAATGTGGATGGTTTTGCTGTAGTTTTCCAGCAGGATTTCGCAACGGGAGCGGATTTCTTCCTCCGTCAGGATATTGTGCTTGCCGAAAAGCCTGATGTTTTTGTCGTCGCAAAAATACGGCAGCGCCTCCGGCGTGGACTTCAAGTTGAGCAAACCGCGCTTCCGCGCTTCCGTCACCCATTCCTCCGCGTAATTATTGCCATTAAAGACAATGCGCTCATGTTTCTCCGCCGTTTTTTTCAGCAGAGCGTCCAGCGCCCGTTCAAAATTGTCTGATTTTTCCAGTTCAGTGGCAAATTCGTCCAGCACCTCGGCCACTATGGTGTTCATGATGAAGTTCGGGCCGGCGATGGAGAGAGATGAGCCGAGCATCCGGAATTCAAATTTATTGCCCGTGAAAGCAAAGGGGGAAGTGCGATTGCGATCGGTAGTGTCCCGCAGAAAATGCGGCAGCACCATTACGCCCCCGTCCATCTCCCTCGCCTCTATTTTCTCATAATCCCCGCCCTGGCGGATAGAATCCATGATTCCCGTCAGTTCGTCGCCGAGAAAAACCGAAATAATAGCCGGCGGCGCCTCGTTTGCTCCAAGCCGGTGATCATTGGCCGCCGTGGCGACGGAAAGGCGCAGCAAATCCTGGTAGAGGTCAACCGCTTTGATGACGGCAAAAAGAAAGGTGAGAAACTGTTTGTCATTTTCCGGATCCCGGCCGGGTTCCAACAGATTGGCGCCCTGATCCGTCCCCATCGACCAGTTGTTGTGTTTGCCGCTGCCGTTGACGCCGGCGAACGGTTTTTCATGCAAGAGACAAACTAGATTGTGGCGCAGAGCCACTTTTTTCATTATCTCCATCGTGAGCTGGTTATGGTCGCAGGCCGTATTCGTCATGGAAAAAATCGGAGCCAGCTCATGCTGGGAAGGAGCGACTTCATTATGCTGCGTTTTGGCGTAGATGCCGAGTTTCCACAGTTCTTCGTCCAGATCCTTCATATAGGCCGCTACACGGGATTTGACGCTGCCGAAATAATGATCCTCCATTTCCTGGCCTTTCGGCGGTTTGGCCCCAAATAAAGTGCGGCCGCAATAAACGAGGTCTTTGCGCTGTTCGTACAAGGTTCGATCCAGCAGGAAATATTCCTGTTCCGGGCCGATCGTCGTGAAGACGCGGCGGGTCGCTTTGTCGCCAAAAAGCCGGAGGATGCGGAGGGCGTGCCGGTTGATCGCTTCCTGCGAGCGCAGGAGCGGCGTTTTTTTGTCAAGCACCTGACCGCCGTATGAGTAAAACACCGTCGGAATACAGAGAATTCCTTCCTTGACAAAAGCGTAGGAGGTCGGATCCCAAGCCGTATAACCGCGGGCTTCAAACGTGGCTCGCAAACCGCCGGAGGGAAAACTGGAAGCGTCAGGCTCACCCTTGATCAGTTCCTTACCGGAAAACTCCATGATCACCTTGCCGTCCGGAGCCGGGGCGATAAAACTGTCGTGTTTTTCCGCTGTGATGCCGGTCATCGGTTGGAACCAATGGGTGTAATGAGTGGCCCCTCTTTCTATCGCCCAGTCTTTCATGGCGTTGGCCACCACATGCGCCACATCCAGCGTCAGGCTGGTGTTTTCCCGGATATGGCCCTTCAACGCTTTGTAAGCCGCCTTAGGCAGACGCTCTTTCATAATCGCGTCGTTGAATACCATGCTGCCAAAGATTTCGGTGCAGTTTGCGCTCATAGAACAACCTCCGTTTTCATATTATCCGGCGCCGGCAAGCAGCTGCAGCCGCCTCTCCGAGGCTTTTTTCCGGCAGCGCCCGCAAAAAAAGACGCGCGATAACACTCGCGGCGCCTTTGCCGTATACTGTCAGTTTAGCCGCAAGTTCCGTCTCTGTCAAGGGGGGTAAAAATCTTTTCTTTGGCCTCCCTTCGTCTCAGGTTGAGTTGGCGGGACGTTTGATGTATAATATCCTCAAAACAGGAAGAAGGCGGCTTTATGCAAGCGCAGCGGGAAATCATCACTTTAGTGGAAAATATCGAAAAAGCTATTATCGGCAAGCGCCAGGTCATTTTGCGCGTAGTGGCGGCGTTGCTGGCCGGCGGTCATATTTTGGTCGAGGACGTGCCCGGCGTCGGGAAAACCCAGATGGTGTCCGCCCTGTCCCGGTCGGTGCGCGGGGTGTTTCACCGCGTGCAGATGACGCCCGACGTCATGCCGGCTGATATAGTAGGGTATTCAATGATTCATCCGGAAAGCAAAAAAATCGTCTATCAAAAAGGCGCGGTTTACTGTAATTTTTTCCTGGCGGATGAGATCAACCGCGCTTCGCCCAAAGCTCAGTCCGGCTTGCTGGAAGTGATGGAAGAACGGCAAATCAGCGTGGAAGGCGGAACCATTCCCCTGCCCCGGCCTTTCATGGTTCTCGCAACTCAGAACCCGGTCGAAACCTACGGCACGTATCATCTGCCGGAAGCGCAAATGGATCGCTTTCTGATGAGAATTGTCATTGGCTATCCAAATAAAGAAAAAGAAATGCAAATTTTGAATGAAATAGAGGGGGATAATCCCTTAAACAACCTGGAAGCTGTTCTCAGCCTCGAAGATGTCGAGCGGATGCAGCAAGAATCGCAAAGCGTGACAGCAAACCGGCTTATCAAGGAATATATCTGGGAAATCGTCAACGCCACCCGCCATGACGAGAATATCAGGCTCGGCGTCAGTCCGCGCGGCGCCCTGGCTTTGCAGCGCGCCGCCAAGGCCATGGCCTATATCAATATGCGCGATTATGTTATTCCCGACGATGTGCGAGACGTCGCCGCCCATGTGCTGGCCCACCGTCTTATTCTGTCGCCGAAAGGCAAAAACGGTCTTGCTTCCAGAGAACAAGCGGTTATGCAGGTGCTGGAGCGCGTGGGGGTTCCCGCCGCCGTCGTCGGATAATACCGGCGGTGGGAACCCCCAATCAAACGCTTAACCTGACTTCTCCAAAACATCCTCAAGAATCAGTGAATCAGAGGCTTACCTTCCAAAGTCCGTGCAAGTTGCAGTAAGCATAAACCGCGATCGCCTCGTCGTCGGTCAGGGCAAACGCCGCCGCCGGTTTTTCGCCGGGGCGCAGGGTTTTGCGCTGTCCGCCTTTTTTCGTCTTCACATAAATCCATTCGATGGAATGTTCTTCCAGCATCGGATGGGCGACTTCGCCGACGGTTACATTTATGACGTCCCCCGTCCGCGCCGCGACCGGGACATGTTTTTCCTGCGCCGCGTCAGTCGTGTTCGCCTGCAACTCAGTCAGCGGCTCGCCGCAACAGACAAGCCGGACGCCGCCGTCCTTGATCAGACCGACGATGTTACCGCAATGCGTACATTTGAAAAAAAACTGTTCTGACATAATTTACCCACCTCCGTTATAAAATACACGCTTCATCAATTCAAGCAAGAGTTCTTCTTACTATAATTAAACAATACAGAAAAATCCCCGCTTTGTCAAGAAAGAAAAAAATTGCGCCTCAGAGTGGGGACAGCGGCAAAAACGCTGGCGCTTTATTTGGTTTTCGTGTATAATATGGTAAATATACCAGTTGAACTAATCTGCGCGCACCGAAAAGGAGGACGTTCATGTCAAAAAAAACTACTGTTCTAATACTGCTGGCAGCTATGCTGCTCACTTTGGCGCCGGCGCAAATCTTCGCGGCCGACGCTGAAAGCAGCCGCCTGGCTGGCAGTGACCGCATTGCCACCGCGCTGGAAATATGCGACGCCGGTTGGTCCAGCGCAAATACTGTGATTTTGGCGGCAGCGGATCAGGCAAATCTGGTGGATTCTCTGGCGGCGGCTTCTCTGGCCGGCCAGGAGAACGCCCCTATCCTTTTGACTTTCAAAAACAGTCTCGCCTCCAATGTCCGCGCCAAAATCATTAGTCTCGGAGCGACCAAAGTGTACGTGATCGGCGCTATATCCGAAAGCGTCGTCGCTCAGTTAAGGGACATTTCCGGTCTCACGCCGGAAAAACTGTCGGGCCGTGACCGCTGGGCGACCTCCGACGCCATCAACGCCAAACTCACCGGCGTCCAGGGGACGTTTGTCGTCGGCTATAACGCCATCCCCGACGCGCTGTCCGTCGGCGCCTTTGCCGCCGGCAACCGCTATCAGATCGTGCTGGCTGATCCGCAGGGCAACGTGTCCTCGGCTAAACTGGTGGGTACGGTTTATGTCATCGGCGGCCAGGGCGTGGTCAAAGACATCAGCGGCGCGACCCGCTTCGGCGGCGCGGATCGCTACGCGACCAACGCTCTTGTGATCAGCGGCCTGGGCTACAAATTCGACCGCAGTTACGTCGCCAACGGCGTCTCCATGGTGGACGCGCTGGCGGCTTCCCCGCTCGCGGCTCATTACGGCGCCCCGATCTTTTTAACCAACGGCGCGACTGTTCCCGCTTTGAATAACTCGACCGTAAAAAGCAAGCTGACCACAGCCACAAAAGTCGTCGCTCTGGGCGGCACAAGCGCGGTTTCCCAGGTGGCGGTCAACGCTTTTGGCAGCAACGCTTCAGGCTCCGGCGGCGGAAGCGCCGCCCCCCCCGCC
Source organism: Gracilibacteraceae bacterium (assembly GCA_031255985.1). Classification (GTDB taxonomy): domain Bacteria; phylum Bacillota; class Desulfitobacteriia; order Desulfitobacteriales; family Syntrophobotulaceae; genus JAIRRL01. The sequence continues at coordinate 4,199 of JAIRRL010000218.1, read as the reverse complement.
GGCGGCGTGAACCTTACCACGATCAGAAGCGTTGAGGCGGTGAACGCCAGTTTTGATACGCGTAAGGATAACCAGTATCTGCAAGTCAAGGTCAACGACGCGGTTGTTACCGTGCAGCAATTGGAGGCGGCCGGTTACGACGTGGAAATATCCGCTTCGGAATCCGTATTCGGCGGCACTTCCCTTTCCAACGACGGCAAACTGGATCAGCAGAATTTGCAGTATCTTTATGACAATGACGTGCGTGAATTCTATTATGATGTAAATGTTTACCAGCGGAGCGTTCTGATCGGCCAGTCCGGCAGCGCCACGGTCACTTTGCTCGACGGCCGTTTCACCGCTTCCGGCGGCATCAGTTCCTATCAGTTCAACATGCTTGAAAACCAGGATGGCAATCTGACTGAAATTCTCAATATGACCAGCAACAAAATGGTGCTGGGCGAAACATTTGAGATCGTGAACGTCAAAGGCGCCACCTCCGCCGGCAGCGGCGCCACCGATGTTACTTCCACTTTGGAACTGTCTTCTTCCAATTCCTGGGTCGTCGATGTGGAGACGAGCGGCAACTCCAGATTGCTGCACGCCGTGGGCGAAGGAACGAGTACCATTACGATGAAATCAGGTTCATCCTCCAAAACCGTAACCATCACCGTTATGGGCAACGACGACGACGGCCGGGTTTTATCGCGCGCCACTCCCGACGTTTCGACGGTCAAGGTGACTAACGGCGGAAGCGATTTCGTCACTCTAACCCTGAAAGATCAGTATGGCGACCCTTATGTCGGCGAAGGCGCCTATATCGGCTCCCGCGACAATAATTTCGGCGGCACTTATACCGACGGCGATTATTTCATGATTTCCTTTGAAAACTCCGACCTCATCACGACGGAGGGCAAAGCTACCTTGCGGGTTGAAGGTTCAGCCCGCGGCAAACGGGATGTGATTATTTACGGCGAGCGGTATTACGGCGGCGGCACTTATAAGGAAGTCGGCCGCTTCTCGGTGGATATCTCCAGCGCCACTTCTTCCGCTTCTTCTTACAAAGCCGTGCCTTTGAACAGCGATTTCCGCAATTTCACCCTGGATCGAAACAAATTTGAAGAAAAAACGGAAATGGAGTTCAATATAATGGGCTACAGTTCCAGCGGTTACAGTCTCGGCCCCGCTACCATCGACGATGTAACATTCACTAACAATACGATGATTGACGCGCAGGAATCGTCAACCAGTGTGACGGTACGCCTGGTTGATACGGACAACAACGGGGAAATCTCCCTGCGAACAGGCAAAGCGACCGTAAACGTTAAGGTTCAGGACGGCACAAGCGGGCGAACCAAGACTGTTTCTGTCACCGTCACTGTCGTCAATACGGCGCCGACGGTGACAAGGGGCAGTTTCCGCAGCATCTCCAGCGTTGACAGCGGCAATATAGACCTTTCGGAGTTTATTTCCTTCTCCAATATCTATACAAGCGGCCTGCTGGGCGACGGCGTCCTGACCGGCCGGGCGGCCGGCACGGAATACCAGCTGGTTGAACTGTTTTATACGGACGGTTCCACTGAACAGGTTGTGGGATATATCAGAACAAACCGCAAAGGCGTGACCTTTAGCGGCGATGGCGAAAGCGCCGATGATATTTCGGTTTACACAGGGGACGACGCCGGGGCCACAGTGCAGTTTGCGCTGACAAACCCGAACGCCGGCTCTAACGTCGCCACATTGAACGTGAGAGTTAACAGATAGACCGGAAACGCGAGAACGCCTTAAAATAAAACCGAACGAAGGAGCCGAGGATTTATGTCCTCGGCTCCTTCGCTTTTGCCAGTCGTCGTTGCTTATGCCGGGGCCGATTAATAAGCGTTTATGTTGCGCCGCGCTTGCTCCCTGACCGCGCGCAAAACAAAAAACTTGACAGTATTCACGCATATGTGTATAATTGTATACAATCATTCGAGAAAGCGAGGATGTGATTATGAAGATCCCGGAAATGAAGGTAGTGTATAATCACCACACCAATGTTTTGGAGCAGGATCCTTACAGCTATACTATTCAAGAAGTGGCGGAACCGAATTTGTTCCGCAGTATTTATCCATATCACGAAATCCCGAAGTTGCCGTTTAATCACCGAACCGTGCCACGGGACATGCCAAAAGAAATATTCTTGACGGACACGACTTTCCGGGACGGACAGCAATCGCGCGCCCCCTATAGCGTGCGGCAAATCGTTGATCTGTTTGATTATTTACACCGTTTGAGCGGCCCCAAAGGCGTCATCCGCCAGACCGAGTTTTTTGTTTACAGCGACCGGGACAAGGAAGCTTTGTTCAAATGTTTGGAGCGGGGTTATAAATATCCGGAAGTGACCACATGGATCCGGGCTAATATGAACGATTTCAAGCTGGTGCGCGACCTGGGCATCAAGGAAACCGGAATTCTCGTCAGTTGCTCTGATTATCATATTTTCAAAAAACTGAATATGACGCGCCATGAGGCGATGGAACACTATATGCGCATAGTTCACGACGCTTTGGAGGTCGGGCTGCGGCCCCGCTGTCATTTTGAGGATTTGACCAGGGCGGATTTCTACGCGTTTGTTGTGCCTTTCGCCAGCGGTCTCATGGAACTTTGCAGGCAATCCGGCGTCCCGATAAAAATCCGGGCCTGTGATACAATGGGCTACGGGGTGCCTTTTGTCGGCGTCGCGCCGCCGCGCAGCGTTCCGGGTCTCATCTACGGCCTGCGGCATTACGCGAATGTCCCCTCTTTGCTGCTGGAGTGGCACGGGCATAACGATTTTTATAAAGGCGTCGCCAACGCGTCTACAGCCTGGCTGTATGGCGCTTCCGCCGTTAACTGCTCTTTGCTCGGCATTGGCGAACGCACAGGCAACGTGCCCTTGGAGGCGATGGTGATTGAATACGCTCAGCTGCGCGGTACGCTTGACGGCATGGATCCGCGCGTCATCACGGAAATCGCCGAGTATTACGAGAAGGAAATAGGCTATGCCGTGCCGCCGATGACGCCGTTTGTCGGCCGCAATTTCAATGTCACCCGCGCCGGCATCCACGCGGATGGTCTGATGAAAGATGAGGAAATATACAATATTTTCGACACGGGTAAAATCCTGAACCGTCCTATTGTCGCCGCCGTCAGCAACACTTCCGGCCTGGCCGGGATCGCCTATTGGATCAACAGCTATTTCCGTCTGCCCAAGGAAGAACGGGTTACCAAAAAAGATGAAATCGTTATCAAGCTAAAAGAATTAGTAGACGCGGAGTTCTCCGGCGGCCGCGAAGTCGTCATCAGCGACGATGAAATGATCGCGATGGTGGAACAGTTCGCCCCCGGAAAGTATACCCGCCTGAAAAAATGAAAAAAATAGCCCTACCCCATAATTCGCTTCAAACCCAGGTATTCAAGGCTATTGAGACCGCCATCCTGGACGGCGTGTTCGCGCCGGGCAAAAATCTGACGGAAGCGATGCTTTCTGAAGAATTGGGTGTGAGCAGGACGCCGGTGCGGGAAGCGCTCCGGCAACTGGAACTCGAAGGCCTGGTGCGGGTGGAGACGCACAGGGGCGCCGTAGTCGTGGGTATTTCCGAAAAAGATATTCGGGATATTTACGCCATCAGGATGCGGATTGAAGCGCTGGCCGCGCGCTGGGCCGCGCAAAACGCAACGGAAGATGAAATCTCCGCTTTGCGGGAAAATATTGCCATGCAGGAATTCTATTTTCAACGGGGCGACTGCCGTCAGCTAAGGGATTTGGACAGCGGTTTTCACGCGCTCATTTACACGGCCAGCCGCAGCCGTCCCATCAGTTTAATGCTCGGCATTTTTCACCATCATACCTGCAAAGTACGCAACATCGCCTTAGTGGATTTAGCGCGGGCGCAAAGCGCCCTGGCGGAACACCAGGAGATTTTCCAGGCGCTGATGGGACGCGACGGTGAAAAAGCCGCCGCGAGCGCGCTCCGGCACATTGAACGGGCCGGAGCGCGCTTGGCGGCTGTGCTGGCGGAGACAAAAGAGAAAGAGGACTAAAAGGAGATGCCGGCAAGCCTGTAAAATATCACTCTGTGGTCTTGTCAATATCTTCAGGGCTTGTTTCCGTTGGCGCCGCCGGGCCGACCGCCGCTGTCAGCGCGTTCTGCCGCCTGGCTTTCCGCTTTCGCAGCACCACGCGCAAGATCAGCCCC
>JAIRRL010000216.1 GCA_031255985.1 Gracilibacteraceae bacterium | reverse complement strand
GCTTCCCGCTCGACGTTCGCCTCGTCGCGCAGCATCTCCGCCAGGCGCGCGCAAAGCTGTCTGCCCTGTTCCGGATGCGTCAGTTCCCGGCCGCGGAACATGACCGTCACTTTCACCTTGTCGCCGTCCGCCAGAAACCGCTGCGCGTTGCGGGCCTTGGTGTGAAAATCATGATCCTCTATGTTCGGACGCATTTTCACTTCCTTGATAGCCACAATGTTCTGCTTCCTGCGCGCTTCCTTGTCTCTTTTGGCCTGCTCGTACTTGTACTTGCCGTAGTCCATCAGTTTGCAAACCGGAGGCTTGGCCGCCGGGGCAATTTCCACCAAATCACAATCTTTTTCCACGGCGATCGCGAGCGCGTCTTTCAAAGGAATAATCCCGAGCTGTTCGCCTTCCCCGCTGACAAGCCGAACCTCCCGAGTCCGGATTTCATCATTAATCCGCAACTCTTTGCTAATGGATATCACCTCCACATAATTTTACCTTTGGCTTAATCCGCCCCAAACGCGAAAAAACGGGCGCAAAGCCACCCGTTTACCAATGTTCACGCAAACGACGAACCAGGCGACCTCATGTACCGCAGTATGAGGTGAGAAGCGGTGGCTTCTTCTTGACAAAAGTTATTATAGCGCCGTCAGTCCCGCTTGTCAACCATATATCCGCGCCGGGCCGAACTTTCCCCGGCCAGATGGCAATAATTTCCAGCCAAAATGAATTTGTGCTATGCTTGGGCGTGTGATAAAATAAACACCGGGGAATACTCACAGGGAGCGAAAAGGAGCAATGAGCATAGGCACTATCCTGCTTTCGTTTTTTGGCGGTCTCGGCCTGTTTCTGTTCGGGATCAACGCCATGGCGGATGGGTTGCAGTCTTTTGCCGGGGATCGGATGCGGGTCATTCTGGAACAGGGAACGGGTTCTCTTTGGCGGGGCATATTGTCCGGGGCGCTGGTTACGGCGCTGATCCAAAGCAGCAGCGGCACGACGGTTTTGACGGTGGGGCTGGTCAACGCCGGTTTCCTCTCTTTACGGCAGGCGGTGGGCGTCATAATGGGCGCCAACATCGGCACGACGATTACGGCCTATCTGATCGGCATTAATTTGCAGGAAATCTCTCTTTTGTTTGTGGCGTTAGGGTCGATAACGATTTTTTTCTTCAAAAATGAAAAAATCACAAACATCGGCCAAACCTTATTCGGGTTCGGTCTTTTGTTTTACGGTATGCGCGTCATGAGCGCCGGCATGAGTCCGCTGCGGGAGGCGTCCTTTTTTTTGGACATGATGGCGAACGTGCAAAATATCCCCATACTGGGGGTGCTGATCGGAGCGCTTTTTACCGGCGTGGTGCAGAGCAGTTCCGCGACCACCGGCATTTTGCAGGGGCTGGCCGACGAAGGAATCATAAATATTTACCAGGCGGCGCCGATACTTTTTGGCATAAATATCGGCACGACGGTGACGGCGCTTCTGGCCGGCATCGGGGCCGGCGTGAACGCCCGGCGGGCGGCGCTCACCCATTTTCTTTTCAATGTCATCGGCACATTGATTTTTCTGCCGCTTTTTTTGGCCGGTATCTTTCTGCCGATAGTCGTACACGCGACCAACCTGCTCTATATGCTGCCGTGGCTGGACGGTTCCTGGGAGGTGATGAACGCCCGGATGCAAATCGCGCAGGTACACGGCGCTTTTAACATTCTGAACACCCTTATCCTGGCGCCTTTCACGCCGCTGCTGACCGGTATAGTGACCAGGCTGATCAAATCAAAGGACGAAACGCTGACCGAGGCTAAATTCCTGGAGCCTCGCCTGCTGGAAAATCTGCCGGTGGCTCTGGCCAACGCCAAGCGGGAAGTTCTGCATATGGGCGCCGTCGCCGGCGAGTCGCTGCAAATCGCGATAGATTTCTTTTTCCGGCCGCAGGAAGATCACGCCAAAAAGCTGGAGAACCGCGAAATCCTGGTCGACCGGCTGCAAAAGGAGATCGACGATTACGTCAACCGGGCGGTGCTGGGCAAATCGCTGACGGCGGATATGTCGGCCCGCAGTCATCTGATTCAACATTCGACCAACGATATCGAGCGGGTGAGCGACCGCAGCCAGAAAATCCTGGAGTTGACGGAATACGCTTATCGGCACGATCTGGATTTTACGGATTCGGCCCGCGAACGGCTGGAAGAGATCAGCGGCCTGGTGCGGGAGATTTACAGCCTGGCGCTGACGGTGCTGGAAACCGAGGACAAGGAATTGGCGCACGAAATCATCAAGAAAGACGATATTATCGACGAGATGGAAAAAGAGCTGCGCAAAGCGCATATCGCCCGCGTGAACGCCAGAACCTGCAACGGCAATTCCGGCGCGGTTTACCTGGATATACTCAGCAATCTGGAGCGGATCGGCGACCATTCGGTCAATCTGGCGGGCTATGTCCTGGGCGGCGGGCTGTCCTCCGAAGAAAACTGAGTGACTGGGCGCGGCGAATATGATACAATTATGAGACGCGGCGGGGATTTTTTCCGGCGGCGAGTGATTAAAAACGAAAGAAGGAATTCCTGATGAACAGCGACGAGATAAAAACCGGCATAGACAAGGCGCCGCACCGGGCCATCCTCAAAGCGCTGGGGCTGACCAAGCGGGAGACGGGCCAGCCTTTTGTCGGCGTGGTCAATTCGTTCAATGAACTCGTACCCGGTCATATTCATCTGCGGCAGGTGGCGGAGGCGGTAAAAGCCGGCGTCCGCATGGGCGGCGGCACGCCGCTGGAGTTTCCGGCGATAGCCGTCTGCGACGGTTTGGCCATGGGCCACGCGGGGATGCATTATTCGCTCGCCAGCCGGGAAATCATCGCCGATTCGACGGAACTGACGGCGCGGGCGCACGCCCTGGACGCTTTGGTTCTTATCACGAGCTGCGACAAAGTGGTGCCCGGTATGCTGATGGCCGCCCTGCGCCTCAATCTGCCCGCGATCATCGTCAGCGGCGGCCCGATGCTGCCCGGCCGCTTCGAAGGGCGGCAGGTTGATTTTATCACTTCCTATGAAGGAATCGGCAGAGTTCACAGCGGGGAAAAAGACGAAGCCTGGCTGCACGCTCTGGAAGAAAGCGCATGTCCGACCTGCGGTTCCTGCGCGGGCATGTTCACGGCCAATTCGATGAACTGCCTGACGGAAGCGCTGGGCATGGCGCTGCCCGGCAACGGCACGATTCCGGCCGTGTATTCCGAACGCCTGATTCTGGCCAAAGAGTCGGGGCTGGCGGTGATGGAACTCTGGCGGCGCGATCTCCGCCCCCGCGATATCGTGACGGCGGCGGCGATCAAAAACGGCCTGGCCGCCGATATGGCGCTCGGCTGTTCTACGAATACCATGCTGCATCTGCCGGCTATCGCCGGGGAGGGCGGCCTTGATTTCCGTCTGAGCGACGTGAACGCCGTCAGCGACCGGACGCCCCAGATCTGCAAGCTTTCACCGGCCGCGGGCGGGCATTTTCTGGCGGATGTGAACGAAGCCGGCGGCATCAGCGCCGTGCTGGCCCGTCTGCTCGCGGCCGGTCTCATTGACGGCGAGGTGACGACGGTATCCGGCTGTACGCTGGCGGAACGGATCGCCGGCGCCCAAGTGACGGACGACAGCGTGATCCGGCCGCTGTCGCGGCCTTATTCCGCCAAAGGCGGTCTCAGCGTCCTTTTCGGTAATCTGGCCCCGGAGGGCGCTGTGATCAAGGTCGGCGCCCTGGCGGCGCCGGAGACGGTTTTTACCGGTACAGCCAAGGTTTTTGACGGCGAGGAGGCGGCGAGCGAGGCGATTCGCTCGGCTGGCGTGCAGCCGGGCGACGCCGTGATCATCCGCTATGAGGGGCCGAAAGGCGGGCCGGGGATGCGGGAAATGCTGGGGCCGACGGCGACGCTGGCCGGGATGGGCCTGGACGAATCCGTCGCTCTCCTGACCGACGGGCGGTTTTCCGGCGGCAGCCGGGGGCTTTCCATCGGGCATATCTCACCGGAAGCGGCCCTCGGCGGCAATATAGCCTTGGTCGCCGACGGGGATCAAATAAAAATTGATTTGAAAAACCGTACTTTGGAGTGGCTGGCGCCGGAGGAAGAAATAGCCCGGCGGCGCGCGGCTTTCTCCCCGGAAAAAAACGATGAGCGTCTCCGGCGTTTGGCGGGACGGACAGGCTATCTCGGCCGTTACGCCCAGCTCGTCCAGTCGGCGGACAAAGGCGCGGCCCAGCGCCCGAACGGGTGAGGGCACAGGGCCGGAAATATCGCCGGCGCTTAACTTAAATAACTGAGATTATCGGAATTATACGGGAATAGATGTTAGGAAGGATTTTGCATTTATGGAGGATGAAGGAAAAAAACCGCGCGGCGGCGCGCGGGAATTGCTGGACGGCTTAACCGCCGCCGGCGTGGAGGTCATATTCGGTTATCCGGGCGGCGCGGTGCTGACCATATATGACGCGCTGCTGGAAAGCCCTATTCGCCATGTGCTGCCCCGGCACGAACAGTCGGCTGTCCACGCCGCCGACGGCTACGCGCGGGCCAGCGGCCGGCTCGGCGTCTGTCTGGCTACTTCGGGGCCGGGGGCGGCGAACATGGTGACGGGGATCGCCAACGCTTTTATGGATTCGATCCCTATGCTCATCATCACCGGCCAGGTCTCAACCCGGCTCCTGGGAACCGATTCTTTCCAGGAAGTGGATATTACCGGCATCACCATGCCCATCACCAAACATAATTATCTGGTGAAGCAGGCGCGGGACATTCCGCGCATCGTGCGGGAAGCCGTTCATATCGCGACGACCGGCCGCCCCGGCCCGGTATTGATCGATCTGCCGCGGGACGTGCTGGACTGCGAGGTAAAACCGGAAACGGCCGCGCCGCTGACGCTGAAAAGCTATAAATATTTTTCCAAAGGAAATCCGGGTCAGATCAAGGAAGCGGCCAAGGCTCTCTCTCTCAGCCAAAAACCGGTGATTTACGCCGGCGGGGGCATTATCACCTCCGGCGCCGGCGACGCGCTGCGCGAACTGACGGAGAAAACCGGCGTTCCGGTCGTTACGACTTTGAACGGGATCGGCAGTATCGCCGCCCGGCATCCGAACAATCTGGGCATGGTCGGGATGCACGGCACGACTACGGCCAATCTGGCCGTCCACGAGTGCGATCTGCTGCTGGCGGTG
>JAIRRL010000170.1 GCA_031255985.1 Gracilibacteraceae bacterium | reverse complement strand
CGGAGGAACGGCAGCGCTGGTTCGCGATCAAGCTGTTTGAGCGGGATGAGAAAATAAGGCAAAAACTGGATCTCGGTCGGGAGATGCTTGATCATATCGAACACGATATAGAACTGTGCGAAACGGAAATGGACGACGACAGCGAGAGCGTCATCACCTCCGAGCGCTACGCCTATATAAGCTCCATCATCAAAGACTGCCGCTGGATCAAAAACAAAGGCGCTCTCAGTGTTTCGGACAAGATTGACAGGGTCGTCACGAACCGTTGGCTGGCTTTGCCGATTTTTGCGGCGGTGAGGTTTATTGTTTATTTCGTTTCGGTGACGAGCCTGGGAACTGTTGTGACAGATTGGGCGAACGAGGGAGTGTTCGGCGATGGCTGGCAATTGTTTGGCCTGCGGATTCCCGGCGTACCCACTTTGCTGGCCGGCGCCCTGGAAGCGGCGAACTGCCCCGCCTGGCTGCACGGCCTGCTGATTGACGGCATAGTCGCGGGCGTTGGCGCCGTATTGGGCTTTGTGCCTCAAATGCTGATTTTGTTCGCTTTTCTCGCCTTTTTAGAGGCTTGCGGTTATATGGCGAGGATTGCCTTTATAATGGACAGAATATTCAGGCGATTTGGCCTGTCGGGGAAATCGTTTATTCCGATTTTAATCGGCACGGGCTGCGGCGTTCCGGGAATCATGGCCTCCCGGACGATTGAGAATGAGCGCGACCGCAGGATCACGATCATGACCACGACTTTTATCCCTTGCGGCGCCAAACTGCCGATCATCGCCCTTATCGCCGGCGCCCTGTTCAACGGGGCGTGGTGGGTGGCGCCCAGCGCTTATTTCGTGGGGATTGCCGCTATCCTTTGTTCCGGCATTATCCTCAAAAAAACAAAGATGTTTTCCGGCGACGCGGCCCCGTTTGTGATGGAACTGCCAGCCTACCATATGCCGACTTTGGTCAATGTGCTGCGGAGTATGTGGGAACGCGGCTGGTCGTTCATTCGCCGGGCCGGCACGATTATTCTCCTGGCGACGATGCTGGTGTGGTTTATGTCGAGTTTTGGCTTCGCGGACGGCGGTTTCGGCATGGTCGCCATGCAGGACAGCATACTGGCGCGGCTCGGTTCCGCCATCGCCTGGATATTCGCGCCTGTCGGCTGGGGGGACTGGAAATCCGCCGTCGCGGCGATTACAGGGCTGATCGCGAAGGAAAATATAGTGGGAACCTTCGGTATTCTCTACGGTTTTGCGGAGATCGGCGAAGACGGCGCGGAAATATGGGGGCAGCTCTCGGCGGCGATGACCCCTCTCTCGGCCTACTCGTTTCTCGTCTTTAATCTGCTGTGCGCGCCCTGCTTCGCCGCCATGGGCGCGATCCGCCGGGAGATGAACAACCGGAAGTGGTTCTGGACGGCGATCGCCTACCAATGCGGTTTTGCTTATATTATTGCCCTGATGATTTATCAGTTTGGCAGCCTTTTTTCCGGCGCCGGCTTCGGATTGGGAAGCGTCGTCGCGATCGCGGCGGCGGCCTTGTTCCTGTTTATGCTGTTTCGCCCCGCGCCGACCTCATATTCTGCCTGAGGCCTGCGCCTGTTCGGTCATGAACAGGATGAGCCTGTCCAGATAGGGGTCTATGCGTTCATGCCCGTAATCAGGGTATACGCACACTTCGCGCTGACCGCCCAGATGATTGACCAGCGCGAATGCGGCCGGCGGGGGCGAGACCGTGTCTTTGAGGGCGACGCCGATAAGCGCCGGACATGTGACCCAGGGCGCGAAATTCATGACGTCAAAATAGCTGAGAAGGCGGAGGATTTGTTTTTCCGCGCGGCGGAGCGGATCGCGCAGCCGAAAATACAAGCCGAATTCATCCAGGGGACCGCCGCTCTGCTCAGTCAGCGCCAGAGAAAAATGGGTGAGAAAAGGCGTGCCGAGTCCTAAGGCGGACGGCGTCGGCCAGTCGGGAAACGCCATGCGGAAACGGGCGAGCAGAGCGGCGGCGGCGACGGAAATTCCGGCGCCCTGGCTATTGCCGAAAAACGCCAGGAAAGAATTGGTTTCCGGGCGGCGGCTCAGCGCCACCGCCGCCTGAACGGCGTCCAGATAAACTCGGCGGTAATAATAGTTTTTCGGAGAATCAAGCCCGCGGGTCATCCAGCCGGAGTAAGAACCGGTTTTATCCTGATAAAAGTCGGGACTGTCTCCGGTTTGGCCGCGGACGTCCAGCGCCAGAACGGCGTAACCCATGAGCGCCCAAGGCAGAATTTCACAAATATTCCCGTGATTGGAAGAATAGCCGTGCCAGCGGATGAGGCCGGGAACCGGATTTTCCGCGCTGGCGGCGGCCGGACAAAGGTAGAGACCGCGCAGCGGCGCGCCGTCAATGGCGGTGAGCGTGACGGAGCGCGCCCGCACCTGAGCCAGGGGGTAGCGGCAATCGGTTTCCTGCCAGACGAATATATCCGTCTCCTGCTCAGGCCGGACAGAATATCGCTCTCCGGCGGCCAATTCCCGCAAACTGTTTTCCCAGAACGGCTCAAAATCTATTTCCCGTTCCAAAGGCGGCATATAGCCGGTTAGGTTTTCGTAAGGTTCAAACATGGCGATTCGCCCCTTTCCAGCATACAATAACACAGGGGGCGGAATCCGTCAATCGATTAAGGTGATTGCATAATTCAAAACCTCTGCTATAATTAGGGTATGGAACGGAGGGAACAGAGAGGAAGGGGGATTGCCTTCTATGCGGTCTTTTTCGGTCAATATAGGCGTGTCCAACAAGCATCTGCATCTTTCGGCGGCTGATTTGGCGGCGCTGTTCGGAGCGGAACACAGTTTGACCAAGACTAAGGATCTTAGCCAGCCGGGACAATTTGCCTGCGCGGAAACGGTGAATTTGATCGGCCCGAAAGGTTCGCTGCCAAATGTGCGGGTCTTAGGGCCGATCCGCTCTGAAACCCAGGTGGAGCTGGCTCAAACTGACGCGATGCGAATCGGGGTCAAAGCGGCGTTGCGCGATTCCGGCAATCTGGAGGGAACGGAAGGCTTGATTTTGGAAGGGCCAAGCGGCGCCCGCGTCACGATTCCGCGCGGTGTAATCCGCGCGCAGCGCCATCTGCACAGCAGTCTGGAGGAAGCGGCGGAATACGGGCTCTGTGATCAGCAAATCGTAAAGTTCCGGCTGGACGGGCCGAGGGGCGGCGTTTTGGAACAGGTGCTTGTGCGCGTTCGCGGCGATTATGCGCTGGATCTGCATATCGACACGGACGAAGCTAATTGTCTCGACGCCAGAAACGGCGACCGGGCCATTATCATCATTGACTGAGATTTTAAGAGATTTTAGGTGTTGAGTTGGGGACGCGAATTTGGATTCCTTTGGCGGCGGTCTTTTTTGCGGATCGCGCCGCTAAATATTGGGTACGCGGACATATGGAGATCGGAGACAGTATCCCGGTTATTCCCGGTTTTTTTCATTTGACCTATATTCTGAACCCTGGCGCGGCTTTCGGTTTCCTGCCGGAGCAAAGCTGGTTTTTTGCCGCAGTCGGTTTTGCGGCGCTCGGCGCGCTGATTATTTTTCGCCGCCAAGTCATGGCGCTGCCGGCGGCGGCCGGCTGTTGCGTCGGTCTTATCGCGGGCGGCGCGGCCGGGAATCTGTTCGACCGGTTGACGATCGGAGAAGTAGTGGATTTTCTGGATTTCCGGATTTGGTCGTATATATTCAATCTGGCGGACAGCGCCATAGTGGTCAGCGGGATTTTGCTCTGTTTCATTGTGCTGCGGGAGGAAAAAAGACAGGCGGGAGCGGAGAAATGATGAAAGACGGGGAATTCGCGGCCGCGCCGCGCCGCGAGAGCTGGCGGGAGGTGAGCCTGGAGGCGGGGGAGCGCCTGGACGCGGCGCTGGCGGAACGAACAGGGTTAAGCCGCGCTTTTGTCCAAAAAATGATTCAAGCCGACCGGGTGCGCGTGAACGGGCGGGAACGAAAAGCTAATTACCGCCTGCGGCCTGGAGATCAAGCCTCCATGTGCCCGCCGCCGCCGCCCGTCTCCGTTTTGACGCCGGAAAACATACCGCTGGACGTGATTTACGAGGACGGGGATTTGCTCGTGGTGAACAAGCCGCGGGGCATGGTCGTCCATCCGGCGCCGGGGGCCTGGACGGGCACTTTGGTACACGCTCTGCTCTATCGCGGCCGGGAGCTTTCCGCCCTGAACGGCCCCGTCCGCCCCGGCATCGTGCATCGCATTGACAAAGATACGTCCGGGCTTCTCGTCGTGGCCAAAAACGACGCCGCCCACCACGGACTGGCAAGCCAGATTCAGGCCCACAGTATGCGGCGTCTCTATCGCGCCGTAGTCTGGGGCTTGGCCCCCGGCCCCGCCGGTACGATAGACGCCCCCATCAGCCGCTCTCTCCATGACAGGAAAAAAATGTCAGTTCAGCCGGGGCGGGGGAGGGCGGCGATAACTCATTACCGGGTGTTGCGTTATTTTCCCCGCCGGAGTGAACAGAAACCCGCCTGCGCGGAAATCAGCGCCCGCCTGGAAACCGGCCGCACTCATCAAATCAGGGTGCATATGGATTATATCGGTCATCCGGTGCTGGGCGACCCTCTTTACGGCGGCCGCCGCCATTTTATGGCCGAGCGGGGGCAGATGCTGCATGCGGAGACTCTGGGCTTCCGTCATCCCCGCACCGGGGCGGAACTTGAGTTTCATGCGCCGCCGCCGCCGGATTTCGCGGCTTTGCTTGACTTTTTTTCCGTGAAAACGTCAATTGCCCCGGAAAAAACATTGAAAAAAGCGGCGGCTGATGGTAAGATTATGCGGGGATGTTTGCGGTCATGACGGCTGCCGCGCATCTGGAAATCGTCAAACGCGACGACGGTTCCCGCGCCCGCCGCGGCAGATTGCACACGCCGCGCGGCCCGGTGGAAACGCCATGCTTTATGCCGGTCGGTACTCAGGCGGCCGTGAAAACCCTGACCCCGGCCGAACTGCGGAGCGTAGGCGCGGAGATCATTCTTGCCAACACTTACCATTTGTATCTGCGACCGGGAGCGGAACTGATCCGCCGCGCCGGCGGCCTGCATCGTTTCATGCATTGGGACGGCGTTATCCTGACGGACAGCGGCGGTTATCAGGTATTCAGCCTGGGGGCGCTTCGCCGGATCAGCGAGGAAGGCGTGGCGTTTCGCTCACATCTGGACGGCGCGTCCGTATTTTTGCGCCCGGAAGACGTCATGGCCGCGCAGCGGGCTATAGGAGCGGATATCGTCATGGCTTTTGACGAATGCGTACCCTATCCCGGCGACCGGGCCTACGCGGCAAATT
>JAIRRL010000049.1 GCA_031255985.1 Gracilibacteraceae bacterium | reverse complement strand
CCTCAAAAAAGGAATTAAACCCCGCTGTAGCGGACTGCGGGTTACAAGGAACCGCTACCTCCCCGTCTAGCGCGGCCGGTTTTATTTTATCCTATTTTAGCGGGAAAGGCAAGCGCCCACACGAGCGCCGCCCGATTTATTTCGCGCCGGCCGCCGGCCCTGGAGTCCTTTGCCCAACGAATTTTGATTGCTTCCCGCGATTTTTCGTGATAGAATTAACCCGTCTTGTAAATTTGTTGCGGTAAAATAAAAAAAGCGCCCCGGCGCGCTTGTCTTCTTCCGGTTTCACGGTATAGGATCCCGCGGTCTAATCTGTCAGGAAAGAGGTATCGGCATGAAAAATCTTAAAATCGGCGCCAAAATATTTGTAAGTTTCGCATTGGTTCTATTGTTTCTGCTGGGAATCGCCGCGACCTCCGCCGTCTCGACCATGCGCACCCGCGCCAATATCAGCGAGGTGGAAGTGTACAGCGGCTTGCAAAACAGCGCCAACGACCTGATGCACATCCTGAACGAGACGCGCATCACCGCGGGGGTCTTGTACAAAACCGCCGACGCCGGCGCCTACGCCGATATAGCCAAACAACTGATGTACTGCGACGTCCGCCTCGACAAACTCCTGGACTACATCGGCGCCAATCCGGAAATCGCCGGTTTCCGCGCGGACATACTGGATTTTCAGACCTTGTACGACCAGTGGTGTACGGCCGTCCGCCGCATGGACAGCGAGTTTCCCCTGGCGGCGGGACTGGATCCCGAACAGACGGATGCGTTCGCCCAGCTGGCTGCGGAGGCCAAGCGGCTGAATTTGCTGGCGCACGAAAAACTCTCCAACACCATGCAGACCGTCACCGGCGCGACGACCCGCACCATGGCCCAAACCCAGAGTTTTATCACGACCGGCCTGTACATTGTCCTGATCGTCTCGGCCGCCTCGCTGGCGGCGGCCCTTTTCCTGGCGATCAGGCTCCGGCGCTCGCTCACGCTCCCCATGGGCCACATGTGCGACGTGCTGACCCGGATCGGGCGGGCGGGCGATATGCAGCTGCCGGAGCAGACGCGGACGGAGCTGGCCCATGTCGCCGCCGGCAAGGATGAAACGGCCCAATGCGCCGAAGCCCTGCTGGCCTTGGTTGAGCGGCTGCGGCGCGTGGACAGGGCGCTGGCGCTGGTTGCGGCCGGCGACCTGACGGTGGAGATGGACTTGCAGTCCCGGCAGGACACCATGGGGCTGGCGGTGCGGAAAATGGTCGAAAATCTCGGCCATAAATTCGACGCCATCGCCCGCGCCATCGACCAGGTACACAAACTGGCAAGCGAGGTGGACGAAGGCTCCCGCCTGCTGGCCAGCGGTTCGGAGAGCCAGGCGGAGTCGATGGCGGCGCTGGGGGATTCGGTCGGGGCGATTGAGCAAAAAACCGGGAAAAACGCGGAGTTCGCCGACCAGGCGACCGGGCTGGCGAACAGTATTCATGATAACGCCCGGACCGGGACGGAAAAAATGGGCGAAATGACGCGGGCCTCCGCCGAAATCAACGAAGCGAGCCAGGCCATCAGCAAGGTGATCAAAACCATAGACGACATCGCTTTTCAGACCAACCTCCTGGCCCTGAACGCCTCCGTGGAAGCCGCCAGGGCCGGCGCTCACGGCAAAGGCTTCGCGGTGGTGGCGGAGGAAGTGCGCAATCTGGCGGCCAAAAGCGCCCAAGCGGCGCAGGAAACGAGCGCGCTGATCGAAAACACGATTCAGAAAGCGGCTCTGGGCAGCTCGATCGCGAAATCGACCTCCCAGGCTCTGCACATGATTGCGGAAGGCGTCGCCCAAAGCAGCGTGGTGATCCGCGATATATCCGCTTCCTCCAAAGAGCAGTCCGCGGATATGCAGCAGATCAGCGCCAACGTCGCCCAGGTGGAAAGCATCGTGGAGCAAAACAGCCGGATATCCGCCCAGGCCGCGCGCGCCTCCGGCGAGATATTCAACCAGCTCAATCTGCTCAAAGAATTGGTTGCGCAGTTTAAATTGCGCAGCGCCTAAGATCGCAGCGCCCGCGGAATCACGCCGCGGCGGCAAAGCAAAGGAGGGAATTTGTATTATGGTAAAATATGGCAAAACTCGAACCGGAATCATTGCCCGCGCCGGTCTGGCCCTGACCCTGACGCTGGCGCTAACTTTGACCCTCGGCCTGGCGGGCTGCGGGCAGCAGCAGTATAAGGACGGCGACTATACGGCTCAGATGCCGGAATTTGCGGATTCCGGCTGGAAGGACACCATGGAGCTTACGGTTGAAAAAGGGGAAATCGTCAATATCAACTGGGACGCCGTCTATATCGACGACAGCATACCCATCCACAAGAAGCAGCATTCCAAGAGCGGTCTGTACGGCATGCTCGCCGGCGGGGCGGCGAATGAGTGGTATGACCAGGCTCTCGCCGCCGAACAGTTTGTGCTGGCAAACGGGATCGACGCCCTGAGCGTCACTGACGACGGCCATACCGACGCCGTCACGGGCTGCACCATTCATGTGGACTCTTTTGATTACCTGGTGCGCGCCTGTCTGGCTCAGGCGAAAATGATCTGGCCCTCGATCGCTTTGTCATATTCCAGCACTCCCTCAAACTGAGACAGATCGACCGTCGCGTCCGGCGGCAGGTATATAACGCAGTTAATCATCGGCCAGCCCACTCTGGCGCTGTCGCGGAACCTCATGCTGTCGGAGCGCAGATAGGCCCGCTCGCCAGGCTCGATTTGAACGACGTCGCTCAGGACGGCTTCCGTGTAGGTTTCCCGGTCGTTGGTGCCGGCGGAGACGGAATAGTCGATCTTTAAAACTCCGTCTGCAGCCGCTAAAACCATGATGCGGTCGAATCTGTCAAAAACCACTAATTCGCTTGTGCCGCTGAGCGTTTCGCTGTTTTCGGCAAATACGGTTTCGTTTAAAATCCCGAAAGCGGAGTACACGTCCCCCCGCGAACCGAACAGGCCGGCGTAATAAGTCAGGGCGTAAAATCCTATGCTCAGAGCCAGCAGGCAGCCGATGAACAGGATGCTCAGGCCGTCATATTTCAGGTCGCCGCCGGCATTTTTGCCAAAAAGGCGCAGCAATATCTCGATCCCCAAAAAAATGAGGACGACGGGCCAAAAAGTCAGCAGCACATCCAGCACATTGATGCGGACGACCAGAGAGACCAGCATCAGAATCC
>JAIRRL010000040.1 GCA_031255985.1 Gracilibacteraceae bacterium | reverse complement strand
GACTTCTTCGCCGCCAAAATGGGCGAGAAGGGCGGATAACCCGCCGTTAAAACCGTTGGCGACTACGGCCAGGCGCCAAATATTATCTTTTCTGTACAGTTCGCACAGAATCACCGCTTTTTCCTGAAGAAAATCAGAACCGGAAAAAGAAAAGAAGCCCAATTCGCTTGAGCCGGCGGTTAAAGCCAAGCGGCCCGCCGCCAGATCCCGCGCGGCCGCGCCGTCTTCCGCCGCGGCGGCAAAGACCAGTTTGTTGACAAAAGCCGGCATCAGATCCAGATCAAGGCTGAATACGGCGCGGGAACCCTGGAAATTAGCGCGAATAGCTTTTTCCGGACTTACTTCCTGATTATAGAAGATAAAATAGCGGTCGTCAGATAAGCGGTTTTGAGCGTCAACAGCAAAACAGACAACATCGGCCGTTCCCTTCGACATGCTGGCGTCAACGGCAAGTTCAAACTGGAGCGCCTGCGTCAAATCGGCGAGCTTAACTTTTTGGCCTTTCTTTAATTCCATCTTTTCCACTCCACTTCTATATTCTATAATCTGAAATCCCCTTCCCGTTCTCAGACCGCCATGTCCTAAACGGGACGATATGTTACTTCATATGAAGTATAACACAACTTCCCGCTTGACGCCATAATAATTTCACATGACCTGCGGTTACTTTATGATAATGTAGCCTTGTAAACTATCTTGGGAAAATGCCGCCCCCAGCCAAAACGGTGTAAAATGGCGCGTCGCTGCCGGTGAGACCGCCGCCGCCCCGGGGTTATCCAAGCTAAGGATAGCTTCCGCGGTTCGCCTATGCTATACTGTATGTACGTCCTTGATCCCGCAAAACTGAGTTCCGCAAAGAACGCCGCCATCGGCGACCCGGTTTCCGTAGGGGACGCCGCCTTCGGCGTCCCGCGCTTTCCAATTTGAGGTCATAATGGGCATTAATAACAATAGATGTTTCCATAGTTTTTCCATATGGGACTTGACAGGCACAGCAAAATGAATTAGGCTTAATTACAGTTATTAATCCCTATAATATAACATATGTTTTCTGTAATTTATTAGAAGAGGAAGTGATCGCATGGAAATTCAGACGGCAGACAAAAGCATGAACGACCAATCAATAGAGTTGATATTGGAACATATCAAACAGTTGCTTATCAACAGCGATTTACGGCCCGGCGACAAGATGCCGGAGGAAAAAGACCTGGCGGCCCAGCTGCGCGTCTCTTGCAGCGGCGTGCGCGAGGCGATCGCCGCCCTGAATTTGACCGGGGTGCTGGAAGCGCGCAAAGAAGGGCTGTTTGTCCGCCGGATCCCGGCGAATGAAATGGCGGAACCGCTGCGGCTTGTTTTTTCCATGGCGCAGGAACAGATTCAGGCGGTGGTGGAGGCGCGGCTGGCGCTGGAAGTGCCGGCGGCGGAGCTGGCGGCCCGGCGCAGGGAAAAAAGAAACCTGATGGCGCTGGAGATGATCGTGGACGCCATGCGGGACGATCTGAGCGCCCAGCGGAAAAGCGAACAGCTTGATCTGGAGTTCCATATGGAAATCGCGAAAGCGACGCAAAATCATTTAATCGAGTGCATGATGCTCTCGGCGCGCAAAACGATTCACCAGGCCCTGCGCCTGACCCGCTCCATCTGGATAACCGCGTCGGACGGCACGGCGCGGCAGCTCTACGAGCATCACCGGGCGATTTTCACGGCGGTTCGCGCCGGCGACGGTTTGGGCGCGCGGGATTTGATGCAGCGGCATTTATCAGTGGTGGAGTCGCACAACGCCGCCGCCGGACACTGACGGCCGTCTTCAGGCCGGTTTGGCCGCCGCGCGGATTTTTCCGCGCCGTCGGGCAGCCGGATCTGATATAATAAAGCGGAAATAAAACACGAGGAGGCGGATACTGTGCTTAACAAGGAGCTGGTAAAAGCACTGACGGAATTATTGGGCAAAGAGAATGTTTTGACGGAACCGGAAGACTTGATGAACTACGCTTTTGACGCCACGGCCGCCATGCCGAAACAAACCCCGGAACTGCTTGTCACGCCGCGTTCGACCGAACAGGTGGCGGGGGTGATAAAACTGGCGCGGCAATACGGGACGCCGATTTATCCCCGCGGCTCCGGCACCAATCTGTGCGGGGCCACCATCCCGCTGGAGCGGGGCATCGTGCTGATGACGCTGGAAATGAACAAAATTCTGGAAGTGGATCCGGAAAACCTCACGGCCTGGGTCGAACCGGGCGTGATCATCCAAAGCCTGAATGACGCGGCGGCTGAATACGGGCTGATGTACCCGCCTGATCCCGGCACCGTGACCACCGCCACCATGGGCGGCTCGGTTTCCATGTGTTCCGGCGGGCTGCGCGGCCTGAAATACGGCGTGACCAAGCATTACATCATGGGGATGGAAGTGGTTCTCTCCAACGGCGAAGTGATCAAATGGGGCGGCAAGACGGTTAAAAACGTGACGGGCTACGATTTGACGGCGCTCTTCACCGGCGGGGAAGGAACGCTCGGTATTCTGACCAAACTGCTGGTAAAGCTGAATCCGGTTCCGGAAGCGAGGAAAAGCCTGCTCGCGGTTTTTGACGATCTGGACAAGGCCGGCAACACCATTTCCGCTGTTATCCGCGGAAAAATCATCCCCGCCACGATGGAAATCATGGACAATACGACGATCCGTACCGTGAAAAAATTCACGGGCGCCGATTTGCCGGAAGACGCGGAAGCGGTCATTCTGATCGAAGTGGACGGCTACCGGGAGACGGTGGAACGGGAAGCGGCCATGGTCGAGGAAATATGCTCCCGCAGCGGCGCTGTATCCGTCACCGCGGCCAAAACGGACGAGGAAAGGGACAAGCTCTGGCTGGCCCGCCGCAACGCCCTGCCCGCCCTGGCCCAGGTCAAGCCGACTACGGTGCTGGAGGACGCGACCGTGCCGCGCAGTCAGATCACGTCCATGCTGCGGGCGATCCGCGCTATCGCGCATAAATACGATCTCCCCATCGGCACTTTCGGCCACGCCGGCGACGGCAATCTCCACCCGACCATCCTGACCGACGTGCGGAACAAAGAGGAAATGGAGCGCGTCCATAAAGCGGTGGACGAGATTTTTGAAGCGGCCGTAAAACTCGGCGGCACACTTTCCGGCGAGCATGGCGTCGGACTCGGCAAAGCGCGTTATCTGCCGCTTGAGTTCGGGCCGGCCGGCGTCGAAGTGCTGCGCTGGGTGAAAGAGGCGTTTGACCCGCATTATCTTTTCAATCCCGGCAAAATCGTGCTGAGGGGGTAATGAAATGAGCATTTACTCAGATTTTCGCCTGGCGCGGGATGAGATTTATAAATGTATGAAATGCGGAAACTGCCAGGAGGTATGTCCGCTTTATCTGGCGACGCGCAAGGAAGTCACGGTGGCCCGCGGCAAGATCGGTCTGCTGGAAATGTTTGTAACCGGCGAGGCGGAAATGACGGCGGGCATGGCCGAACGGATGTCTTATTGCACGACCTGTATGGCCTGCAACGAAAAATGTCCCTGCGGCGTCCGTTTCGACCAGATTTTGCTGGCGGCGCGGGCGGAAGGCGCGCGGCGGCACGGGCTGCATCCCATCAAGAAAACAGCCTTTACGATGCTGCGCCTGCAACGGTTTTTTAATTTCGGCATGAAAACGGGCGGCAAACTGCAAGGAGCGATTTTCCGCCGCGTGGAGGGACGGGATTATGGGGCGCGGATGCGCGTCGATCTCGGTCTGCTCGGCCAAAAGAAAGTTTTTCCCCGCCTGGCCGAGAAACCTTTCCGCGAGAACCGGCCGACTGTTTATGTTCAGAAACCCAAGCTGCGGGCGGCTTTTTTTACCGGCTGCATGATCAATTATTTTTATGCCGATATGGGGGAAGCCGTGCTGGGCGTCCTGAAGCATAATAATGTGGAAGTGCTGATCCCGGAAGCGCAGGGCTGCTGCGGTACGCCGGCCGCCGTCAACGGCGACGTCGCCAGCGCCATTGAGCTGGCCCGCCGGAATTTGCGGGCTTTTGAGGACTGCGGGGCCGAAGCGATCGTGGTCGCCTGCTCGTCATGCGGGTCGGCCTGGAAACACTCTTTTGCGCGTCTGCTCGAAGACGACGAGGTTTACGGCCCGCTGGCGGCGAAATGGGCGGCGCGGACTTATGACATCAACGAGTTTCTCGTGCGGGTGATAGACTATGACCGGGAAAATCTCGGCCGGATCGAGCGCAAGGTCACTTATCACGATCCGTGTCATCTGCGGCGCGGACAAAATATTTTTCAAGAGCCGCGCGATATACTGCGGAGTATTCCCGGCGTGGAGCTGATCGAGCTGAAAAGGCCGGATCGCTGCTGCGGCATGGCCGGTTCGTTCTGTATTGTCCATCCGGATTTGGCCGATAAGGTGCTGGCGCAAAAAATGGCGGATGTGGCGCAGACGCCGGTGCAGACCGTGGCCACGGGCTGTCCGGCCTGCCGTTTGCAGCTCTGGAGCGGGCTGATCAACACCGGGCTGCCCCAGGACGCGGTTCACGTGGTTCAGTTGCTGAACGAATCCTATGAAAAAGCGGCGGCGCACTGAGGGTGGAGGAAAAAGCTGCCGGCCGGCCGGCGGGTTCATGCTGGGCGGAAATAGACCTGGATAAGATCACGCATAATTACCGCGAGGCCCAGCGGCGCCTGGCGCCGGGAGCGCGAATCATGGCGGCGCTGAAAGCCGACGCTTACGGCATCGGGGCGGAACAAGCGGCGCAAACTTTGGCGGAAGCGGGTTGCGCCGCTTTCGCCGTAACGACGGTCGCCGAGGGCCGGCGCCTGCGCCGGGCCGGCATCCGGGGGGACATCCTCGTGTTAGGCCCTACGTGGCCGCCGGAGTGGCCGGCCGCGGCCGAAGCGTCTTTGACGCTTTCGGCCGTGGGCTTGCCCCAATTGCGCCTGATGGCGCAATGGGCGGCCGGTCACTCTCCCGTGCGGCTGCATCTGGAAGTCGAAACCGGCATGGGCCGCGCGGGCCTGCTCCCTGAGCAGGCGGCGGCCGCCAGGGCCGTAATCCGGGATAACCCGGCGCTGCGCCTGGAGGGGATTTACACCCATTTCGCCCGCGGCGCCAGGCGCGACCTCGCTTTTACCGAACGGCAATACGCCCGCTACGAGGAATTTCTGCGGGCTTATCGCGCCGCGGGCGGGGAAATCCCAGCCCGCCATGTTTGCAACAGCGCCGTTTTCCTGGAGCGGGCCGCTTATCATCACGAATACGTCCGCCTCGGCACTTTGCTCTGGGGCCAATGGCCTTTCACCCGCTCTTTTCCCCAGCGGCGGGAATTTGATCTGCGCGATCCCTGGCAGGGCAAAGCCCGGATTATTCACGTCTGGGACGCGCCGGCCGGCGTCACGGCCGGTTATTACAGTCTTTACCGCGCCCGGCGGCCCGCCCGTCTTGCCGTTATCGGGGCCGGTTACGCCCACGGGCTGGGGGTTACGCCGGAAGTATATCCCAAAAATTTACTTGATTTCCTTAAATTAACCGCAAAGCACGCCGCTCTCCTGACCGGCCGCCGTCTCGGCTGGGAAAAGATCCGCTGGCAGGGACAGGCCGTCCGCATCGCCGGTCTCATCGGTATGCAGCTTACGATTTTGGATATGGGGAGCTGCGATTGCCGCGCCGGCGACGAGGTGCTGATCCCTCTCCGCCGTCTCCAAACTGGATATAATGTCGAAAGATGTTATATGAAAGGCGGCCGTGTCGTACGAATTCGCGCGCCGGAATGAAGGATTTTTTCTTTACATACAGAAGGAATAATAGGTCTGGCCGCGACTGCCCCGAAAGGGCGAAAAACCGGATTGCGGCGCTGTTTGACAGAGCGGGGGCGCTATGGTAAAACTTTTGATTGTCGATGATCAGAAAGGTATCCGCCAGTTGCTGCGGGAAGTGTTCAGCGAGAGCGGCTATAATATCGAAACCTGCGCGGACGGTTTGCGGGCGCTGGAATTAATCGCGGAATTTGATCCCGACCTTGTGATTATGGACATCAAAATGCCGGGACTGAACGGGATCGACGCTTTGCGCCGCCTGCGCGCCACGGACGCCCGCCGCCAGGTGATCATGATGACGGCTTACGGGGAACAGCGGTACATGGACGAAGCCAGGGCGCTTGGCGTGGTAAATTTTGTAAGCAAGCCTTTCGACATAGACGAATTAAAAACTCTGGTGGGGAAAGCGCTGTTCGATAAGGATATTTGGCTCGGCAGCTAAGGCGGGCGGCTGATTTTTATTCGGCGGCAGGATTATGAACTTGTCCGGCGAATATTTATTTTTATACGGAGAAAGAGTATTCCCCGTGACGGCGGCGGCCGCTCAGGGCAAAACGCCGGAGGCGGCGTCCCCGGCGGGGTGTGAACAGCGATGTTCGGGACGCGAAGAGGTGCGTCATGCTGATAAATACGGAAGCTTGCATAGGGATGTTGTGCCCGCGTTGCGCCAGGACGCACACGGACGAGATGGGTTTATTCCGTTCGTTTACCGCCGGCGAGCTGCGCGGCAGCTGTTTTTGCGGCGCTCGCGTTTATGTTATTTTTGCCGCCGGCAGCGGGTTTATTCTTTATTATAATTGCATTTACTGCGGCGGAGTTCATCAGCTCAATATCAGCCGCCTCGATATTCTCACCGGAAAATCGTTTGCTCTGTCCTGTCCGCTGCAGGGGCAGCCGGTTGGGCATTTCGGCCCGGAAACGGAGGTGCGGCGGGAATGTCCGGATTTTAAAAAAAAATTTGTCCGCTACGCCCTGAAAATGTCAGCGGATGAGATGACGGACACGGATTTTTCCAGTTTTTTCGCGTTGTACGGCTATATGGAAAGGGTGGAAGCGGCCGTCAGAGGCAGCCGCGGCAACCGCCCCTCCATAAAAAAAGCCCGCTCGTTTGATTAAGCGCCGGCCGCCCTCGCGGCGGCCGGGACGGCCAGAGCGGGCCGCGCCGCTAATAAAATAAAAGGAGTGAGTGCAATGAGTCTCGCGCCAATGAAGGAACTCCTGCTTGCCGCCCAGAAGGGGCGCTACGCGGTGGGAGCTTTCAACTGCAACAATATGGAGATTGTGCAGGCTATCATCGCCGCCGCGGAAGCGGAAAATTCCCCGGTCATCATTCAAGCCAGCCAGGGCGCCATCAAGTACGCCGGCATCGCTTACATTTCAGCGCTGACCAAGGTAGCGGCGGAAAGCTCAAAAGTGCCGGTGGCGCTTCATCTCGACCACGGCACCAGTTTCGAGCAGTGCGTGTCCTGTCTGCGCAACGGATTTACCTCGGTGATGATCGACGGTTCCAAACACGCGCTGGAAGATAATATCGCTTTGACCAAAAAAGTGATAGAGGCGGCCCGGCCCCTCGGCGTGACCGTGGAAGCGGAACTGGGGAAAATAGGCGGTACGGAGGACGATATAAAAGTAGAAGATCGCGACGCTCTTTTTACCGATCCGGACGAAGCGGCCTATTTCACCAAGCAAACGGAAGTTGACGCTTTGGCCGTGGCAATCGGCACGGCGCACGGACAGTACAAGGGCATACCCAAGCTTGATTTCGAGCGGCTGAAAAAAATCGTGGCCAAAGTCTCCACTCCCCTTGTGCTGCACGGTTCTTCCGGCGTGCCCAGCGAAGCGATTCAGGAAGCGATCGCCATCGGCGTCGCGAAAGTGAATATTGACACGAATATCCGCGAAGCTTTTGTGGACGCCTGCCGCAAGGTTTTAAACGCCGACGCGAAGGAGATCGATCCGCGCAAGGTGCTAGGCCCGGCCAGGGAAGCGGCGACGGCGATCATCCGGGAAAAAATCCGTGTTTTCGGCAGTAACGGAAAGGCGTAAAAATGCGATTTTTCCTTGACTCGGCCAATGTCGCCGAGATACGGGAGGCGTGGGAAGGCGGCCTTATCGCCGGCGTGACTACGAATCCGTCGCTGGTGGCCGGAGAAGGCAAGGATTTCCACGGTCTGCTCAAAGTGATCGCCGGTATTGTGGACGGGCCGATCAGCGCGGAAGTGCTGGCGACGACGGCGGAGTCCATGATCGTCGAGGCGAGGGTGCTGGCGCGTATCAGCCCCAATATCGTGGTCAAGCTGCCGGTGACGGCCGAGGGGCTGAAAGCGGCGCGAACGCTGGCGACTGAGAATCCGCAGGTGGCGACAAACGTGACGCTGGTTTTTACGCCCATGCAGGCGCTATTGGCGGCGCGGGCCGGCGCTGATTACGTCAGCCCTTTTGTCGGCCGGCTGGACGATATAGGTCAGGACGGACTTAAACTGGTTGACGATATTTGCCGGATTTTCGCGCTGCATGATTTGTCCTGCCGCGTCATCGCCGCCAGTATCCGCCATCCGGTGCACGCCCTGAAAGCGGCTCTGCTGGGAGCGCATTTCGCCACCGTTCCGTTTGCCGTTTTGCGCCAATTGCTGAAACATCCGCTGACGGACGCCGGCGTGGAAAGATTTCTGGCCGACTGGAACAAGAGCGGTCTGCCGCGTTAATCAGGGCGCGGCTGCCGGTCGCGGCCCGGAGGGCCGGGGTCAGGCGGCGCCGGGGTTTGGCGAGACCGGGTTAGGCCAGGTTAACTGTAGGAGGAAAGATGGAGAGAGAACTGGCGATGGAGTTTGCCCGCGTGACTGAAGCCGCCGCTCTCGCGAGCGCCCGCTGGGTGGGCCGCGGGGACAAGGAAGCGGCCGACGACGCGGCGGTGGAGGCCATGCGTTCGGTTTTTGACACGGTGCGCATGTCCGGGACGGTGGTCATCGGCGAGGGCGAGATGGACGAAGCGCCGATGCTTTATATCGGCGAAAAAGTCGGAACGGGCGAGGCGCCGGAAGTGGATATAGCCGTTGACCCGCTGGAAGGAACAAATCTCGTGGCCAAAGGCGGCGCGGGCGCTATCGCCGTTCTGGCGGCCGCCGGACGGCACGGGCTTTTGCACGCGCCGGACATGTATATGGAAAAAATTGTCGTCGGGCCGGCGGGAGTGGGTAAAGTCCATTTGGACGCGCCGGTGCGGGAGAACGTGGAAAAATTGGCCCGCGAACTGCGCAAGGCGGTGAACGAGCTGACTGTAGTCGTGCTGGACCGGGAGCGTCACGCTGATATTATCCGCGAATTGCGGGAATGCGGCGCCCGCATCCGTCTGATTTCCGACGGCGACGTCGCGCCGGCC
Source organism: Gracilibacteraceae bacterium (assembly GCA_031255985.1). Lineage (GTDB taxonomy): Bacteria > Bacillota > Desulfitobacteriia > Desulfitobacteriales > Syntrophobotulaceae > JAIRRL01. The sequence continues at coordinate 1,758 of JAIRRL010000040.1, read as the reverse complement.
GTAGCCTGTGGGATAGAAGGCAGCGGCATCGATATGATGCTCGGCGTGGGCGGCGCGCCGGAAGGAGTGCTGGCGGCGGCAGCCATGCGCTGCCTGGGCGGTGAAATGCAGGGACGGCTCTGGCCGGAGGATGAAAACGACGTTAAACGGGCCGAGGCGCTCGGTATCGGCGACGTGCGCAAATTGCTCATGATGGACGATCTGGTCGCGACGGACGATATATTTTTCGCGGCGACGGGCATCACCGAAGGATCGCTGCTCAAAGGCGTCACTTTCGGCCAGGGCAGCGCCACGACCCATACGCTCGTCATGCGCGGCAAAACGGGGACGATTCGTTTTATCGAAGCGCAGCATTTCTTTGACCGCAAACCGAAATACGCGATAAAAGGCGCGTTTTAACCAACGGCTGCCGATTCAGCAAAAAAATTGAGAAGGGGATATGGGCATGGATTTGGAGTTCAAACCGCAGGGCGGCGAGGAAACTGAAGAAGTTCAAGCGACGAAGCAGGAGCAGGCGCCGGAACAGGAGCAGACTTATGACGTCGTGGTTCAGCGCCGGGTGCTGACGCAGGAATTGGCTGATTCAGCTGAAGTAAGCGCGATCATGGATACGATTGACATCAACAATCAGCAAAGTATCGTCAAGTTCGGCGGCAAGGCGGCGGAAGAGATCGCGAAATGCTCGGATAAGGTTTTGAGCAGCATGAGCATGGACAAAATCAACGATACGGGCAAGCTGCTGAAAGCGCTGGGCGTGATCATGGACAAGTTCGACATCAACGAGGTTTCCTCCGAGGGCAAGGGATTTTTGCAGAAGATTTTCGGCAGTGTGCAGAAACAGCTTGACCAGTTGCTGGCCAAATATAATACGATGGGCGACGAAGTGGACAAAATCTACATCCAGCTCAAAGAGTACGAGGCCGAGATCGGCGGAGCGAACGGCAAACTTCAGGAAATTTTCCAGGCCAATATAAATTATTACAGCGAGCTGGTAAAATATATCCTGGCCGGCGAGAAAGCGCTGGAGCTGATTGACGTCAAACTGACCGAACTGCGGGATAACTACGCCAAAAACCCTGATAATATGCTGCATATGGAAATCAATAATCTGGAACAGGCGCGGATCATCCTTGAACAGCGGGTTCAGGATCTGCGCGTGGCGGAAAATGTGGCCATGCAGTCCATCCCGATGATTCAGGCCATGCGTTTTGGCAATCTGAATCTGATTCGCAAGATAAATTCCGCTTTTATCATCACTTTGCCTGTGTTCAAACAGGCGCTGACCCAGGCCATCCTTCTTAAACGTCAGAAAATTCAGGCGGAAGCCATGCAAGCTCTGGATGAGCGCACCAATGAAATGCTGCTGAAAAACGCGCAGAACACGGTCGATCAAACCAAGCTGACGGCCCGTATGGCCGGAAGCAGCTCCGTCAAGGTGGAAACCTTGGAGCAGACCTGGCGGACGATTGTGAACGGCATTGAGGAAACCCGGCGTATTCAGGAGGAGGCATCAGCCAAACGGGCGGCGGACGCCCAGAAACTCGCGGCCCTGAAGGAAGATTATTTTACCCGCATGGGCTGAGGGGAGGAAACAGGTTAAACCAGGTTAAAATAAGATACAGGATAAATGTGTTCCGATGAAATTAAACCGACGCTTTATAGCTATTGTTGTATTCTATATTGCTCTGATCACTCTGATAACGTTCTTGCTCTGGCCCTATATCACCCGCTTTAACGATCCTGAGTTTCGCCGGGAAA
>JAIRRL010000032.1 GCA_031255985.1 Gracilibacteraceae bacterium | reverse complement strand
TGGAGGATGTCCGGCCGGAGGCCGAACGGAAACATAACGCCTTGCGCGTTGAGATAGCGCCCGATTTGCCGCAAGTCTACGCAGTACCCGAGCAGCTTGCCCGCGTCCCGGTCAACCTGCTGCAGAACGCGATGAACGCCACGGCGGGCGGCGAGATCAGCCTTGCGGCGACGTTTGCCGACGGCTACATCACCGTAAAAATACGCGACAGCGGCACGGGCATAGACCCGGAGCTTCTGCCCCGCGTGTTCGAGCGCGGTGTGAGCGGCGGAGACGGCAAGGGCTACGGCCTTGCCATCTGCAAGACCATAATAGAAGCCCACGGCGGCGCGATTGACATCGAAAGCAAGAAGGGCTGGGGCGCGACGGCGACATTTACCGTCCCCCTTTACGGCGGACAGGGAGAGTGAGGAGTTGAGAGTTAACAAAAATCACTCTGAACTCTCAACTAAAGCGGACTGACGCCCGCAACCCAAAACTCAAAACTCAAGCATGTCAGTCTGAAGGAGCATCTTGCAAATGGACAATAAAGCTCAACTCTCAACTCTAAACTCTCAACTAATCTTGTGTGTGGAGGACAACCCCCATGTGCAGATGTTCAATAAGCCGCTATTGGAGGCCAAAGGCTTTACGGTCAGGCTGGCGGCGACGCTGGCCGAGGCGCGGGCGGTAATCGCGCGCGAAACGCCTTCCCTGATTATCCTTGATATTCATCTGCCGGACGGCAACGGCCTTGACTTCCTGCGGGAGCTGCGGCAAACCTCGGCGACGCCCGTCATCGCCCTCACCAACGATAACGAGGAAAAAGATCTTGTGGCCGGGCTTTCCGGCGGCTGCGACGATTACGTCACGAAACCCCACGCCTTTCCCGTGCTGTACGCCCGGATAGAGGCGCTCCTGCGCCGGGCGAGGCAAGTGCCGGAAACGCTGGGCAAGGGCCGTCTAATCCTTGACATCACAGCGCATACGGCGGTTCTCGACGGGAGCGATTTACAGCTTTCGCCCAAGGAGTTTGCTTTGCTGCTCCTGTTCGTTCAAAACGAGGAACATTTCATGAGCGCGGAATATCTCTATGAAAAGGTCTGGAAAAGTTCAATGGCCGACGGTAACAACGCCATTAAAGGCGCAATTAAACGTCTGCGTTCCAAAATCAATGGCAGCGGTTACTGCATCATCTGGTCGCGGGGCGAAGGCTACTGTTTCGAGAAGGAGTAAACCGGAATTTCAAAAAAATATTCAGGGCGAGAGTGTCAATTTTGACACTCTCGCCCTTTTGCGTTTTATGTTCTGTTAAACTTTACACGCGGCGGGAAGCTGAGAGGAAGGGGTTCCGGTATGAAAAAACAGGCAAAAACAGTTATAGAGACGCTTGACGCGTTGGGTCTACATATTGTTCTGTGCGCGTCGCTGTGCGCCTTGCTTCTTTCCGCCTGCAGCGGCGCCGAGCTTGCAGACGAAGAACCTGGGGATGAAGAACCCATAGCCGGGCTGATAACGTCCGAAATCGGCAGTTCGCATGATTATATCGGTTGGTGGCAACTCGACGATTACGACGAGGACTCTCCGTTCGTGTATATCGAAATACCCGAGGAGGATTCACGCGACGTGAACTGCTATGACGCGAACTTCGACTTGATCGACACGGGCTTTATCAATTACAGCGAACAACGGGCGTTGAACGGCAATGACCTGATGGTTTTTATTTTTTCCAACATTGGGGAATACGGCGCGAGCCCGTACGATACGCCGGACGCTTCTCATATGAACATTCGGGATAACAGTCAGTTTATAGGCGTTCTTACAGCCTGCGGCGACGACTTGCCGCCAGCCGCCCGATCGCTTGGCGGCGCTGATTCGCCGTCTGAGTAATGTAAAATTCTAGATCAAGAAGGGGGAATTTGTATGTATGCTGCATGGAAAAGCAAAGTGTGGGTGAACAAGCTACCGGTCATTGCCTTGACAGCGGCGCTGACCCTGTCTCTGGCGGCGGCGCTGCCGTTGACCGCAAACGCGGCGGGATCTTCGGACTATGTAACAGTAACCAAGAACGATTCCTATAGCAAAGACGGATCCTTCTACATGTGCTTTACGCTCAAAAATCTCGAAACCAATTATACTCAAGCTGTCAAAGCAAAAGTCTTCAATTCGGCGGGAAAAGAAGTATTATCATGGAGCGGCCTGGAATTAGCCCCCGGCGCGACAAAGAAATTTGAATTCATGGCGGATTACAGAAATTTGCCTAGCGGGACATATACGTTCACACTCTATGTCGGCAGCCGCGGCGGCGAGTGGAAATGGAGTTATACGCTCAACCATACGGCGCTGGCCCGCGCGCTTTCTTTCAAGTCTTATGAAACGTACTACAGCGAAAACGGCTATTATATGCACAAGTTCAATGTTCAATGCACCAATATGAAGGGGTATAAACTGTCCGCCAGTATTTACGATGATTCTGGCGAGTTAGTGGAAAGATGGCCGGAATCGAAAGCGCTCGCCCGAAAAACCAACGACGAAGTGGGCTATTTTACCTGGTCTGGTTATGCTAACGGCAAGAAATACCCGTCAGGCGACTACACCTTTGTCGTCACGGGCGGCGGTAAAACCATAGAAAAGACATACAACTTGAAAATACTGGGAATAACTGCGAAGTAAGGGGAAAAGACCGGAGGAAAGAGAGATAAGAGGAAAGAGGTGATGGCAAAGATGATAAAGCGTATAATCATGGTATTTTTCGCGGCGGCTTTTGCCTTATGGGTTGCGGGTTGCGGCGGCGCCGGCGGGATAAGTGAGACTTCACAATCGCAACAACCTGTTGTCGGAGCCGGCGCGGCGCTTGAGACCTGGGAAGCGGTATACGGCAGTTTTGCGCGCGAGGGTTCCAGCCAGTATAGCAATGCCGTGCTGTCGATGATGTATCTGTCTAATAGCTGCGTGATGTTCGAGTTCCAGCTGACGGAAGGCAGCGAGGCGGAGAACGTGACGCATGATACCGTCATCCCCGGCGTATTGCTCGTAGCCGAAGACGGGACAGGCTTATTTGAGTCCTTTCCCGACGCTGAAAATCCGTTTGCTATAAACTTTGCCTTGTCTGAGGACGGACAGCGGGTCGCGGTGACGCATACAGGCGAACTGGAAATATCGCCGGACGGCGAGTACGTTTTTACGGACGGAAGCCTGGAGGTTTCAGATCTGTCGGCAAAAGAAATACTTGAACATCTCCCCACTGCCGCCACAAGCCTGAACAGCAATCTCGGCGCGTTCACAATCAATTACCCCGACGCTCTGATTTCGGATTGGTTCTACTATGTAGAAGCGGTATTTGACGACACAGGGACGCCTTTTGCCCAGTTTTTGATAGCCAAAGACATGAGCGCCGTATTTCGCGTGGACGACGATATCGAACCTGTCCTTATCTTCGGTTCTGCTCAGCCCATGCTGGACGCGGAGATGTACGCGTATCAGGAAATCGATGAAAACGATGAAAGCGGCGAACCCGGCGGGGATGAATTCGTCGCGGAAAAAAACTTTGAACCCTATCCAGTCGCTTCCGTGGGGCTTGACGGCGGCGTTACAATAGCAGTTGGCTCGTCCAGCCAGCTGATTGCGCTCCTGCCCTGGGAGCTTCCGTATGCTCTGACTGCCGGTTCCTCCGATGAATCTGTAGCCGCGGTGGAAGAGAACGGCGTTATCACGGCAATCGCGGTTGGAGAAGCGACGATTTCGGGAACGCTTACCGTTGCGGACGGAACAAAGGATTATTCAATCGAGATATCTGTGACCGACAGCTCGCTTGAAATCGAGACGCCAATAAGCGACGAATGAACAAAGTTTTCAAGCGTTAATATAAGGCGAAGGTGGTGGTTTCGTGACTTTATGGCTCGCGTCGGTATTAGGCGTTCTGGCGGCGGCGGGACTGGCAGTCTGCGTCCGCCGGTTGCGCCAAGGAGGCAAGAAACCGCTTGCTGTAACGGTTGCCGTCGTCCTTACTTTGGTCGTCCTCATTCTTGTTACTTACGCTTTGCTAACGCTGCTGACGCTTGACGCCGTTTAATTTAGAAAGGCTGCAATTGTTCAAGGTTATACCATGCGCGTGTTTTGAGGATGAAATAATGAGCGGGGGGTGTCTAATGAGTGAAGCACGAATCGTCAATGTGGAGGCGTTTGACGGCGACTGCTTCGGCGTAACGCTGTCCAGCGGTCATACGATACTGCTGGAACTGGGCGGCAGGGCGCGCGAACTGTCGTTCGCCGCCCTAATAGAGCGCGGCGTGTTTGACAAGCCTCAAACGGACGGCGAGCGGATTTTTTGGCAGGACGGCCCGGCGTTCACGGTAACGGAAATATTGGCAATGGTGGCGCAGGGCGGCGGCGATCTGCAAGCGAGCGTCAGTAAAAACAAAGAGGCTTCAACACCGGCAAAGAAAAACGCGCATGACATCGTTATCAACACGCCCGTCGTCATTATATTGGGACTGCTGTTCAGCGCGGGCGCGGCTGCATTTGTTATCGGCCTGAAAAAACTGAAGACGTCAAAATAAGATGGAGGTGACCCAGATGAAGGAGAGTCTGATGGATAAAAATAATAAACGGTTAATCCCCATGATCGCTATAAGTCTTATATGTATGTGCATGTTGCTGTTTGCCGGCGGATGCGGCGGCGATGAGAACAAAAGCATTGCGATTGACGAAAGTACGGAGATTGACGAAAGTACGGAGAGTGATGAAAGCGCATCCGGCATTGCTAACGGGGAACGCGGCTATACGCTGGATGATTTTGGCGGCTGGTGGTATCCCATTCCGGATTCACCGGGATTTGAATACTTCAAGGAACTTTTATATGTCGACGCTCAGGAAGAGACCTATTTCTACGCCGACAAATACGGCAACGTGGATGAAGTCCTGCCGGTTTCCTATTACAGCGACGCCGACGAGATTTTTTTAGAGCCCAGCTTCTTCTCTCTTTCTGAGGGCGCTTCGTTGTATTTCGGCGAAGACGGAGACACGAATGTTCTTTACTATTTTGACTATTACGATGCCGAAGAGGAATACCCTGTTTTTACCAGGGGCGAGGCTCCGCAAGCGGCGGCTGCGCCGACTATGGACGGTCTGGTGGGTAAATGGTATAACGAAGGGAGCGAAGGCGGCGACATCTATATAATGGAGCTTTTCGAGGATGAAACTTACCGCCTCTTTGACGATGAAGGCAACGAAGTTGAAAGCGGCGACTTCGAGTTGACTGTAAGAGCCGAATTTGACGAAGACGGTCTTGAATATGAGTATACGGCGTTTACATTGGGCGACAGGTATGCTTATGTCTCTCCCAATCTGACGTTCATAGCCCTTGAGTATCAGGTCGAAGATGAGAATGACGGCCGGGGATTCCATGATGAAACCGCTGTCTATGTTCGCTAGCCGCCAATCAGCTCCCTCCAAATAGGACTAAAGATTGACGGCGATACTATGGCCGGCGGCAAAACAATATAGCAGGATATTTGATTAAGGAGGAAAATGGATGAAAAGAATAATTGTGGCAATCATGGTTTGCGCGCTGCTCATATGTACTCTGGCCGCTTGCGCCGGGCCGGCGCAAAACCAGAGCGTCGCGCCAAACCCTCCGGACACCCCGGACGCCCCGGACGCTCCTGAGCCCCCCGTACTGGATGAACCCCTGAACCCCGGCGAGTATCACGGCGTGCTTGAGAAAGGCAGTTTTTATCAGGACGGTCAGGAAGATTGGCAGGATTTTTATTATGTAGACTTAGGCGAGGAACAATACGCGGCTATGGCCGCCGCCTATGACCCGGCCGAGTTTTTATCACCCCCCGAAAACGCCGAGGAATTGATCCAGACAGCCATAGCCAGCCAGGATAACCTTTGGGAGATCCAGCTCATTGCCGCCGACAGCGCGATTGACCTCGCAGAGTACGCGGGCCGCGAGATTCGGTTTGCCGGCCGCTTCTTCGACGCGCAAACGTCGTATCATATCCGTTATATTGTGTTTTTGGTTGAAGAAATAACCGTACAGGAATAGGATGCCGCGGTTGTCAAATTACGCAAGGCCGGCCGGAAGAAAAAGGCGCCGCCCTAAAAGCTGTTAGCCAAAGGGATAGATGTACCCCGGCGCTTCCTGGGCGTCAGTGATTCCGGTTACGATGATTTGCGGTTCGGGCCAGCCGTTATATTCCCCGGCCTGGATAATGCCTTCCACCGTAACCCAGCTGTCGGGCGTCAGAGCGGCGACGCCGCTGTATTGGCAGATCAGGCCGTAGGGAACGAGATCGGCGGCGCAGCATGTCATTCCGAGCCGCGCCGTCATGAATTCGTTTTCCAGAAAAACTTCCGGGTCTTTTAACACAAACCCGGTGAGATAAATTTGCCAGCCCGCGTATTTATCCATATTGCCGTATATTTCGTTCAGCCAGGGGTAAAAACTGTCATTATCGACTACGATGATATGGTTTGTTTCATCTGCGCCGGGAAGCGCGGCTGCCGGCGCCGTATAAACTCCTCCGCCGGATATGACGTCAAGGGACTGAGTAGCGCCGCCGGCGGGGGAGGAAGCCGCGAGCGGAGCGCCGCCCGCGTAAGTCCAGGATACGTCCGCCGGGGCGAGGGGCGTATGAGGCAGGAGAAACAGCAGAATTGGCGCGACCAGAACAAAACAGTGGCCGACCCGCTGACGCCGCTGGGGGCGGCCCAGGCGCAGAAAACCGGCGACCGTCCAGATAAGCGTCACCGCGACCGTGAAATAAAGATACGGCCGCAGGCGGGGCGTAACATAGTTCAGATATTCGCCGCTGCGGAGCAAATACAGCATCAGCAGGGCAAAAGCAGCGCTGGACAGGGTTTCCAGCAGAATCCGCTGATTTAGATTTCCGATACGCATCAGTACATACCTCCGGCGCCGGCATAGAGCAGAACCAGCGCAAAACAGGCCGCGAAGGCCGTGAAAGTCAGGCGGGCGATGAAACGGCCGCTGAAAACGGAAGAGAGCATCAGGGCGTTTTTAATATCCATCATCGGTCCGAAAATCATGAAACCCATCAGAGCGGCCGGCGGGAATTGGCTGGCAAAAGCGCGAGCGATCACGGCGTCGGAGGATGAACACAGTGATAAAAGAAATCCCATGCTCATCATTATCAAGAGGGAGAGAATCAGACCGCCGCCGCTGGCGGAAGAAGCCAAAGTTTTGGGAGCGACAGTCTGGAGAACAGCGGAAACAAATGAGCCAAAGGCCAGAAATTTTCCCATATTGAAAAACTCAATCTGAGCATGCCGGAACAATAAGCTGATTTTTCCCAGGAAATCCGTTTCGCCGCCCTCGATTTCCCAATAGCTGCTCTCGCATACCGCGCGGGCGGGAGAATTATCGGTCATGATATGTTTTTTGGGCGGAAAAATAACGAAAGTCACGCCGACGGCCAGCGCGGCGGCGAGTCCGAGGATAACCCGCAGGGCGACTACGCGCATGTTGCCGTTAAAGGCATAGTAAGTCGAAAATATGACCACCGGGTTAATGACGGGCGCCGCCGTCATGAAAGTTACGGCGGCGGGCAGGGGAATTCCTTTGCGCACCAGGCCGTGGAAAACGGGAATTGTGGCGCAATCGCAGACCGGCAGACAAAAACCGGCCATGACGGCGGTCATCATCCCGGCCAGGTTGGTTTTGGGAAAACGGCTTTCTATCGCCGCCCGGCTGATAAATATTTCGACGGCGCCGGAGATGAGAACGCCGACCAGCAAAAACGGAGTGGCCTGCAGGATGATCCCCAGGAAAACGTTGACTATTTTGTTGAGCGGGAGACCGATTTGCGTCAGCGGCGGCGCCGCAACGAGATAAACGGCGCTCAACAGAATGACGGCGACGATGAAAACAGACAGCGGCGGCCAGGTTTTGCGCAGCAACTGACGGTAAAAATCGTCATATGATTCAATGCTGTAGGCGCGGAGTCCCGGATTAACCGCGCGCAACAACTTGCGGATTTTGACCGCGTCGGCGGCGGTTTCGTTGCGGATCAGGGCGAAATCACTGTTGGCTATTTGTTCGGGCAAGGCTTTGCCTGTTCTCCCCAGCAGTTTTTCCAATTCCGCCGCGTCGGCGATATGGACGACGCGCCGGATTTTGCAGCGGCTGCGCAGGAGGGGGAGGGAGAGCAAAGACTGCAGTTGCGCGAGAGGAATAATCCCGTTCCATTCAATCCAGATTTCGTCATAATTGCCTTCGCGCAGATGGTGGCGGATTTGGCGGGCGATCTCTTTTGGCTGCCGCTCCAATTCTTTCAGTGGAAAAAGGATTTTTTTACATGAATTTCCAGAAATAGATAATTCTTCTTCGCCGTTTTCAAATTGAATGACCAAAATCCGGATATTGCGCCAATCGCTTCGGGCGAGCAAACTGTTGAGAAAAGAGGTTTTTCCGGCGGATAAAAATCCGGTCAGCACATAGACAGGGGCAATCACGCCGACTCTCCGCCAAACAGGCTGATCAATTCATCGCGGCTCAGATCATGGCCGATAAAAGAAAGCATGCCTCCTTCCGCTTCGCAACGCTCTATTTGCCAATCGCCGGGCAGATACTGCAGATTCCAGTTGCCGCCGGGGCCGCGCAATACGCCTTTGGCGCGCAGAACGGCGCCGGTCGCGCCGGATAGAGCGGCGGCCAAAGTTTGCAATTCCTGGCGGCTGAAAAAACGATCGGTTCGTATGGTGACCGAGTCGAAAACAGCTTCAGCCGCGTGACCATGGCTGTGATCATGGTCATGGTCATGGTCATGGTCATGGTCATGGTCATGACCGCGGCCGGCGCCTCCTTCGCGGCCAGGGTTCTGCTGCTCAGAAGGCGCGCCGGGCGGGGACGCCAGTTCGCGCATGCGGGGAAGAAGGAGAGCGGTCGCATCCAGTTGGGGCCAGGGCTGAGTCAGAATATCCGCGCGCGGATTGAGCGCGCGGATAAATTCTTCCGCCTCTCGCGCCGCTGCCGGGCTGGCGCCGGCGTGAGAGGTCAGGATAAGATCCGCGTTTTCTACTTGATTCGCGAAAAACTCGCTGAAATTTTCATAGTACATTCGGCAGCGCTTGACATCGACAATTGTTATTTTACGCCGGAGCGCGGCCAGAGAACTGATGGCCGGCTCGGCGCAAGCCGCCGCGATGTCCGAGAGTTTGCTGACGCCGGACGGTTCGATCAGGACGACTTCCGGGCGAAAGCGGCTCAAAAGATGGCGGAGCGCTTTGACAAAGTCGCCGCTGATACTGCAGCAGACACAGCCGGAGTTCAGTTCGGTCACTTCAACGCCGCTTGTTTTCAGCAAAGCGGCGTCAACGCTGACCTCGCCAAAATCATTTTCCACCAGCGCGGTTTTAACTCCGCTTAGCGCTTCCCGCAGCATTTTTTGCACTAAAGTGGTTTTTCCCGCCCCTAAAAAACCGGAAATTATATATATCTCAGCTTCCTTTTGCCGCAGTTGAGCAGACAATTCCGGCGCTCCTTTCAGTCCGCTTCAGTGAAGCGTACAGTCCGCTTCAGTGAAGCGTACAGTCTCCGCAACAGGACGTGCATTGTTTTAGGTCCTCCGGAATCGCAATACCGTTTTTTTGGTAATAATCGGCAATAGCCGCCTTCACCGCTTCTTCCGCCAGGACTGAGCAGTGAATTTTTTGCGGCGGCAGGCCGTCCAAGGCTTCTATCACCGCTTTGTTGGTCAAATTCAGCGCGTCTTCCACGCTTTTGCCCTTGATCAGTTCCGTCGCCATGGAACTGGTGGCGATGGCGGCGCCGCAGCCGAAGGTGTTGAATTTGACATCCTGAATTTTGTTGCCGTCAATCTTCAAATAGATTTTCATGATATCGCCGCATTTGGCGTTGCCAACTTCGCCTACGCCGTCGGCATCGTCAATTGTGCCGACGTTGCGGGGGTTGGCGAAATGATCCATAACCGCGCCGCTGTATGCCATAATTTTCACGCGCCTTTCTTTATCCGCTCCCAAACTGGCGACATTTCACGCAGCCGCTCCACAATCGGGGGCAAAGTTTTGATAATATGGTCAATTTCTTCTTCTGTATTAAAAGCGCCCAGAGAAAGGCGCAGGGAACCGTGAGCCGTCTCATGCGGCAGACCGATCGCCAGCAGCACATGGCTTGGGTCAAGGGAGCCGGAGGTGCAGGCCGAGCCGGACGAAGCGCAAATGCCGGCCATATCAAGCAAAAGCAGCAAGCCTTCCCCCTCAATTCCTTCAAACACAAAATTGGCTATGCCCGGCAAACGGCGCTGCCGGTCGCCGTTTAGCCGGCTGTGGGGAATTTGGCTGACGGCGTCGATGAGTTTATCACGCAGACGGGAAATGCGGCGGTTATCAATTTCCATATTTTGACATGCCTCTTCCAGCGCCGCCGCCATCCCGGCAATAGCCGGCAGATTTTCGGTGCCTCCGCGTTTGCCGCGCTCCTGGGCGCCGCCTTCCATAAAAACCGGGACTGGGATTTTGCCGCGGCAATAAAGAAGCCCGATCCCTTTCGGCCCGTGAAACTTATGGGCCGCCAAAGAGAGCATGTCAATGTTTTGCCCGACGACGTCAATCGGTACGTGCCCCGCCGCCTGCACGGCGTCCGTATGAAACAACACGCCTTTTTCCCGGCACAGCTTTCCTATTTCCGCGATTGGCTGCAAAGTGCCGATTTCATTGTTAGCGTACATAATCGTCACTAAAGCTGTGTCCTCGCGTATGGCGGCCGCGACTTCCTCCGGGCGGACGACGCCTTCGGCGTGAACGTCAAGCAGAGTCACTTCCGCGCCGTTTTTTTCCGCTTTTTTCAAGGTGTGCAAAACGGCGTGATGTTCAAACGCAGTGGAAACGATGTGGCGTTTATTTTTTTTCGCTCCGTTCGCCATCGCTATCTGTATGGCCCAGTTATCCGCTTCCGTCCCGCCCGAAGTAAAATAAATCTCTTTGGCTTCGGCTCCCAGGACGCCGGCAATGCGCGCGCGGGCGCCGTCCAGCCCCTTGGCCGCCTCCTGTCCCGCCGAGTGAACGCTGGAAGGATTGCCGTATTTCTCCGTAAGATATGGCAACATGGCCTCAAGAGCCGTCGGACTTACCGCTGTGGTGGCCGCGTTATCGGCGTATACCCTCATCGTATCACCTCTTTTTAAAACTTAGTAAGTTGGTAGGTTTCCTATTGTTTTCTAGTATAATACCTGCTTTGACTGCTGTCAAGAGCCGCGCAAGCGAAAATCGGCCGAAAAATAGGGCGCTGGATCTATATATTGAACTGATTGAAGAGGGCTTTCAGATGAGTTTCTGTTTCAGGGCAATGAGAACCGCGTCCCGCTGGTTTTTCGCTCCGATTTTTTCTTCCAGCAGTGATATGGAGGATTTTATCATAACCAAAGGCAGATTCATATCGGAGGCGATTTGCAAGCGGGAGCGCCCATCGGCCAGAGCGCGCAGCAATTCGGTTTCCCGCGAACTGAGGTTTACCGGCGCGTCTGTTTTATGTTCTTTGAGATATTCATTTTTTATGAATTGGATTTTTTTGGAAATAACTGAGGTTTTACGGTTGATTTTATCCAGCCAGGCGAGCGGGATGGCCGTCTGAGGCGTTTTCATGGCTGCGGCGGTCAGAGCGCGGATATCGTCCCCTTTGGTGATGAAAAAAATATCCAGTTCGTTCGGAGCGGCCAAAGCGTAGGCTTCGCCCAGCAAACGCAACGCCGCTTCCCGCTGCTTGAGGCGGAAACGGGCGATAGCTTCCATCGTCAGCAGTTCGATGCGCGCCGGCAGGCAGAACCATTCATGGCCGGTATTGCGGTAAGCTTGCAGGCAGACGAGCAATTCGTCATACCTTTTGTCCGCGATATAACACATGTAACGGGTCAGGTTTTCAAACTCCATCTGTATAATCGTGGCGCAGCCGCGGCTGTCGGGGCTTAGTTTCAGCCAGTCGGCCACCAGGCCCGTCTGATTCAGCATCACATAATACCAGCCGGTCACGATGTCGTAATGCACGGCTCTGTCCGCGTAATCCTCGTTGGTCAGCTGTTTTTGCAGTCGGTGCAGATTGACTTGCGCGCCTTCGTAATCGCCGGTGGCCAGCGCCGCGCAAAGCAAGAAAAAAATCGCCCGGTTCTCGATTTCATACTGCTTGTTTTCTCCCGCCTGAAACATGGCCTGCAAGGCGAATTTGACGCAATTATTCATATCAAGGCGCATATAAGCGGCTTCCGCCCGCGCCAGATCGTTCAAGCCGGCGCCGCAACCGGGCAGGGGATGGGAGAGATGGGGGATGGCGTCGTCAAGCGCTTTGATGTAAACTCCCAAAGAACCGGCCTCCGCTCTGCCCGTCCGGGTTATAAACATTGACAAAGTAAAACTGTTTACCGGGGTATCGGCGGCGGTAAAGCTTCCTTTGCTAAAATATTTGTTCGCCTGGGCGAAGGCGGAGGGAAAACTGTAATCATGGGTGAAAGAGCAGGTGAAAAGCTTAATAAGCGCCAGATTGACATAAGAGTGGCAGAGCAGGCGATTGACAGCCGGAGTGGTGGAATAGGTTTCATATTGGGCGATGATATCCTTCAATTCAGCTTGCGCTTCGTTATAACGTTCCAGCGCCAGCAGACAGCGAGTGCGGATGACGAGCAGGCGGGGCGCGGACTGAAAAGCCTTTTTCGGCAGCCCGTTGATGAGCGGGAGCAGAAATTCGGCCGTAGCCCGCGGCAGAACCAAGGGCAGATAGCTGACGGCCCGCGCCAGATTATCATAGTCGCCGGCTTTTTCATAATAGCCGATGGCGTCCAGCCAGGCTTTGCGCCCCAGGCTCCACTCCGCCGCCCGGCGATAAACGGGTTCTTTTTCCGCGGCGGGCGTTTCCTCGGCTTGCAGGCGTAAGTAGGCGAGCAACAAAGGATGCAGGCGGTAAGAATTGAGATAGCCGTCAAAACGGATAAAGGCGCTGTATTGTTCCAACATGCGCAAATCTTCGTCCGCCGCCCAGTTTTCCAGAAATTCCAGCGGCAGATGGGGCAACAAAGAGAGGGAGATTAAAAAACGGCGGAAAGCGGGAGTGGCCGGCGCCAGTTCCCGTTCAATCAAGGCTTGGGCGTTCAGGCGCATGGCGCTGATCGCGTCCGGCAAATCGGTGTTTTTTTGGATAGCCCGGCAAACGCTGTCAACCGCGAGAGCCCAGCCGGCTGTTTCCCGACGGATAAGCGCGGCGGTTTCCGGCGGCGGTATCGTCGCCGCCGGAACCGCCTGGCGCAGGCAGACGCTGATTTCCTCTTCCGTAAAGCGAAGCGCGTCCTCGCTCAGGACGTTGAGACTGCCTTTCGCCATCAGGCTTACGGTGTTGATCGCCGGTTCCGTGCGCGAAATAATGATGACCGCGACGTTTGGCAGCGGCCGGTTGATAACTTTGTCAATGAAGTCCAGCACTTCCGGATTGCGCAGCAGGTGAAAATCGTCAAAAACATAAACATACTTATTCGCCGGGGCGTTGCTGTCGTCCATCAGGACAGAGTAACGGGCAAAACGCTCCGCCGTATGAGGGAAACCCGCCGCCGCCAGTTGCCGGGCCACGGTCGCGTCGTGGCGGGCCAGAGACTGGGTGTAGTTTTCCCAGAAACAGGCTTGCTGATTATCGTTGTCTGTGAGCTGAAGCCAGGCGGTCTCGGCCTTGTAGTTCTGCAGAAACGAGTAGACGGCCTGGGTTTTGCCGTAGCCGGCGCCGGCCAGCACTAAAGTAAGCGGGCCGTCCGCCGCTTGCGCCAGCAATGATTCCACGCGCAGGCGCCGCACGGCTCAAACCTCGCGCCGCGCGGCCGCGCCGGCCGCGCGCGGGAACGGTAAAACGTCCCTGATATTCGCCGTCCCGGTCATACACATGACCGCTCGCTCAAACCCCAGGCCGAAACCGGCGTGCGGCGCTCCGCCGAAGCGGCGCAGATCCAGATACCATTCGTAATCCGCGGCCGTGAGGCCGAGTTCCTGCAAGCGGGCGCTGAGAAGCTCCGGTCTTTCCTCCCTCTGGCTGCCTCCTATCAGTTCGCCGACGCCCGGCAGCAGCAGATCCATCGCCGCCACGGTTCGCCCGTCGTCATTGGCCCGCATATAAAAAGCCTTGATTTCCCGCGGGTAATCCGTCACGAAAACCGGGCCGCCCAATATTTGTTCGGTCAGGCAGCGCTCGTGTTCCGTCTGTAAATCCGCGCCCCAGCGGGCTTCGTAACGGAAAGAGGCGTTGCGGGGCGCGAGCCGGGCGACAGCTTCCGTGTAGGTTATCCGCGCGAATTCCGCTTGCGTCAGCGCCTCCAGGCGGGCGATCAGGCCGTTGGCCACAAACCGGTCTAAAAAAGCCAGCTCCGGCTCGGCCCGCGTCAGCAAATCCCGCGCCAGATATTTTACCAGCGCTTCCGCCAGATTCATATCATCGTTCAAGTCGGCAAAAGCGATTTCCGGTTCGATCATCCAAAATTCGGCCGCGTGGCGCGCCGTGTTAGAGTTTTCGGCCCGAAAAGCCGGGCCGAAAGTGTAAACTTTGCCGAAAGCATGCGCCAAGGCTTCCGCTTCCATCTGCCCGCTCACGGTCAGATTCGCTTCCCGCCCGAAAAAATCCGCGCCGAAATCCACCGCGCCGGCGGCGTTCCGCGGCAGACGCTCCAAGTCCAGCGTCGTCACCCGGAACATTTCCCCTGCGCCTTCGCAGTCGCTTGTCGTGATAATGGGCGTATGGACATAAACAAACCCGTTTTCCTCCATAAAGCGATGAACCGCCAGCGCCAGCAAGGAACGGGCGCGGAACACGGCGGCGAAAACATTGGTTCGCGCCCGCAGGTGGGGGAGAGAGCGCAAAAAATCCAGACTATGCCGCTTTTTTTGCAGCGGATAGTCGGCGGGGCAGGCCGCGTAAATTTTGACCGTTTCCGCTTTGAGCTCATGGGACTGCCCCCCGGCGGGACTCGGCTGCAAGCGGCCGGTCACGGACAGGGAGGAACCCGGCCCAAGTTTGACCGCTTCCGCGTAGGCGGCGAGTGATTCCGCATCCAGCAGCACTTGCAGCGAATCGAAGCAGGAACCGTCGTTCAGGTCGATAAAGCCCACGCGGCCGGAATCACGCGCCGATTTGACCCAGCCGTCCGCCCGCAGGATCCGGCCGGCCAGCGCGGCCGGATCGCGCAATATGGTTCGTATCTCCGTCCGTTTCAAGATTTTTTTCTCCAATATATGATTTTAGCCCGTTCGCCGGCGCTCTCGCTGTTTTCCCTGTAAACCGAGCGGCAGTGGTCGAGAAAAAGCTGCATCGAGGGGGAAATGGCGACCGCGCGATTCTTGATCGCGTAACAGCCCCAAGCGTCGGCGCTGATTTTCAGGGGCTTCAGACGCACCCCCGGCGCATAGCCGCCGCCGGCCGGATTCGTGCCAAAACACAGGGCTTCGTTGCGGACGGCCATGCCAAGCGCCAGGTGAGAATCAAGAGTTGCCAGTAGGTAACGGGGAACAAAGCCCCGCCGGGAACACTCCCACTCCAGGAGGGCGTGCAAATCCATATCCGGGCCGAGGGTAACAAACGGCTGTTCCCGCAGATCGTTCACCTCAAGCAGATGTTTGGCGGCTAACGGATTATTCTCATTCACATGTAAATAAACCCCTTCTTTCCAGAGGGGGGTCGCGTCGAACTCGGTGATAAAATCCGGCGTTGTGCGCAATATGCCAAGCAGAGCCTCGCCGCTGGCGATTTTTTCCCGAACGCCGGCGTCTGTTCGTTCCTCAAAAGACCAGATTACCCCGTCCCTCTCCGTCCGGCAGCCGAAAAGGGCTCGCAAAGACATGGCGTGTAACGCGCCCATACCAAAAACAACCGGGATGCGCTCCCGTTCCACTTCAGTTTCCCGTTCGCGCCGCCAGGCCGCCAGCGCGGATTCCAAGCCGCCGAAAGCTTTGAGGACGCCGCTGACGTTCTCATAGAGCATGAGGGCCAGGGGAGTGGGACGCAATTTGTTTTTGTCTATAAAAAACAAAGGTTCGCCCAATTCTTTTTCCATATCGTGAATGGCCTTGGACAGTGCCTGCCGCGAAATATACAACCGCTCGGAAGCTCTTGTATAATTCAGTGTTTGGCTTACGACCGCAAAATAACGCAACTGTTGAATATCCACATTCCGCGCTCCTTTCAGCAGTCGGGCGCAATTTGTAATTGCGCTTACAGCAAAAGATAATTGCTTGGCAAAGATATTCCATCTCGTTATAATTGACTAGAATAATGATACACTTTCGGGCGAAAAAAGTCAACCGCCGGGTCGAAAAAGTAAACCGTTTTGCCTATAGGCGGTTGACAGCGGCTGATTGCGCGAAAGGCGTTATTATTCGGAAGCCTGATCCGAAACTGATACCGGCAGACAAGAGAATAGACTGACAACTGGAAAGGAGAAGGAAGATGGATACAGAAAAGAAGAATGTTTCCAGAAGAGATTTCCTGAAAGGCGCCGCCGTCAGCGCCGGCGCCGCCGGAGTAGCGTCGCTGGGTTTATTGGCCGGATGCGCTCCGCAAGCCAATACTCCCGCCGCGCCGTCAACACCCGCCGGCGGAGGAGGAGGAGCGGCCAAATGGAGTTGGGAAACGCCGCCCGCGCCGATAGCGGACAGCGAAATCACCGAAACTGTCGAAGCGGACATCGTGGTGGTCGGCGCCGGTATTTCCGGCTGCGCTTGCGCCTGCCGCGCCTCGGAACTGGGCGCTTCCGTCGCTGTGGTGGAAAAAAAGAGCTTTCCTTCCTCCCGCGGCGGTCATTATGGCGGTTACCAGACCAACGCCATGACGCGCAACGGTTTGACGAACGCGCCTCTGGATCAGATCGCCTCAGAATGGCTGCGGTTTGAGGGCAACCGCTGTAAGCAAAAAATAGTTTACCGGTATCTGGAAAACTCCAGCCGGGTCATCAACTGGCTTGAGGATTTCAGCAGCGACTTCAGCGAAGGCCCCCTGACCATCAACCCCATCATCACGCATTACGTAGGGCCCTATTATTATGAACACATTGGCACGCACGTCATATCCGGCAATTATCCGGAGAATACAAACAATATCAACGCGCCGGTCTATTTCATGTGGAAAAAAGCGGAAGAACTAGGCGCAAAATTTTATTTTGACTCGCCGGCCGAACAACTCGTAAAAGAGGACGGGCGGGTGACGGGCGTCATCGCCAAAGGGCCGGACGGCTACAAAAAATACATGGCCAAAAAAGGCGTGCTGCTGGCCAGCGGCGATTTCAGCGGCGATGAGGAAATGATGCGCTGTTACGCCGACCCGATGGCGCTGAAATGCGACCATAACAGCTATATCCCGGCCGGGGCCAACACAGGCGACGGTCAAAAAATGGGGATGTGGGCCGGCGGTCATATGTACCTCGGACCGAGCTGCTCGCCAAGCATGATTCACCTCATTCGTTATTGCACCCTTTGTTTCGGCTTCATGTATGTGAACGCCGCCGGCAAACGCTTCATGAACGAGGACACCTGGATTCAGGCCAAATCCATCCGCATCCTGAGCCAAAACGGTGAAAACAGATATGCTTACAGCATCTTTGACGCTGATTGGCAGAACCAGGTTGTGGACTCCATTCAATACGGCGGCGGCCAGTTCTGGGACAATATGTCGCATTTGGTTGGCGAACCGTTTGACTTCGGCTCCCCTGACGATCCCTGGTCGCCGCTTGGCACGCTGGAAGCCGGTTTCCGCGACGGGATGGCTTTTAGGGCCGATACGCTGGAAGAACTTGCCTCTCTGATGGGAGTTGACGAGGCTGCTTTCCTGGCCGAGGTCGAGAAATATAACGAAGCTTATGATAAAGGCGACGACGGCGATTTCCATAAAAGGAAAGAATTGCTGACGCCGATCCGCACCGCTCCTTTTTACGCCGTCAAATTCGGGCCTTCCATTCTGACTGTGCCGAACGGCCTGGAGATAAACGAAAACCTGGAAGTGTTGGACGACGCCCTGAATCCCATCCCCGGCTTGTACGCCTCCGGCAACGCCAGCGGCGGCCGTTACGCGGTGGACTATCCCGTGGTTATGAACGGCAACAGCCATGGCAGCGCGATGACTTTTGGCTTCCTGGCCGGGGAGGATCTGGCGAAAGCCTGAGAATTCCCGCAGTTTGCAAAAATTTGCAAAAGTTTGTAAAAACAACCGGGCGGGACGCTTACCGTTCCGCCCGGTTACATGATTCTGATTTGCGGGCGAGCCGCGCCCTCGGTCATGACTGGAGAGGAAATTCCCTATGGATACTTTGGATCAGCAGGAAAGCAGCCGGGAACCAGCGAAAAACAAAAAATTGCTTACTCCAAAAAAAGTAATTCTCGTCCTGGGAGTCCTCGTTTTGCTTGGCGCCGGCGGTGGTTTCGGGGTTATGAAAGCCAGCGACAATCCCGCTTTTTGTACGCTCTGTCACAATATGCAAAAATACTATGATTCGTTTTCTTTCAGCCAGACAGATGAAAAAAACGGCGAGAATTATGATCTGTTGGCGAAAAGGCACGCTGACTCCGCCGACGCCTTGGTCTGTCACGACTGCCACGAAGCGTCTTTGTCCGTTCAGCTTAGCGAAGGCGTGAAATTTATCACGGGTAATTACCTGGATCCACTGGAACGGCGCGACTTCGGCGACCAATTCTGTCTGGATTGTCATGATTTCGAGGAAGTAAAACAAATAACCAGAGAACGCTTCGCCGAGGTGAGCGGCCCGCCCTATAATGTCGCCAATCCACATGATTCACATAACGGTGAGCTTGACTGCAGCGTTTGCCATCGGATGCATCAGAAGCAAACCTTGCTTTGCGCTCAGTGTCATGAGTTGAAATGGACGGGCGAAGTCCTGCGGGACGCCGCTTGGATTCCCAAACTTATTTATGAATAAACGAATCGGAGACTGTGCTTTTGGCTCTTGTTTTTGCTAATCTGGCCGCCTTTTACGGCGCTTTTGCTTTATACGGCGGAGCGGCGGCGGCCTTTTTTTTACGCCGTCCCGCCGGCGCTTTTCTGTGCGCCCGCTTTGGCTTTTGTTTGAATGCCGCGGCGGTCGGCGCGCGGGCCGCCCGCGCCGGGGCGGCGCCGCTCACTAACAGCTACGAGTTTATTTTGCTTTTCGCTCTGGTTTCGGTTTTCCTTTTCTTAGCGCTCGCCGGCCGGGAAAAAAGCCTGCTTCCCGCCGGCAGCATCCTTTTTTCCTTGGTCGCGCTGCTTTTTCTGTTTGTCTTTCTTTTTTCGCGCGGCCAAATCACAGCGGCGGCGCCGCTGCCGCCGGCTTTGCGCAGTCTGTGGCTTGTCAGCCATGTGCTGACGGCGGCGCTGGCTTACGGCTGTTTTCTTGCCGCCGCCGCTTTCGCCCTGCTCCGTCTCAGCCGCGGCGCGGCAAAAGAAGACTCCGCTTTCGGCCGGCGTCTTTACCGCATTGTCTTCTTTGGCTTCGCAGCTCTTTCCGTTTCCATCGCTCTGGGGGCCGTGTGGGCGGAACAGGCCTGGGGCAGCTATTGGACCTGGGATCCCAAGGAAACCTGGGCGCTGATCACCTGGATCGTGTACGCGATATATCTTCACCTGAGCCGCCGCCGGGCCTGGACGGAACAGACGTCCTGCCTCGCGGTCTGTCTCGGTTTTTTATTGGTGCTGTTTACTTTTTTCGGCGTCAATTTCCTTCTCCCCGGCCTGCACAGTTATGCTTAGGCGGATTTGGCGGTTTTTATCTTCCATGCGGGCCGGACTGGCTATCCTGGCCATGATCGCCGCTATGGCCGCTATGGGAACTTTCCTGTGGCCCGGCCTTTTTTTCCGCTCGCCGCTCTTTTTCTTCCTGTTCATCCTCTTGTTCCTGCAGATGACGTTCTGCGGCCTGAGTAATTTGCGCCGCTGGCGTTCGCTCCGTTTGCGCGCTTTCGCCCTCTTCTGCCTTCACGCCGGCGTGCTGTTGATCTTAGCCGGCGGCGGCGTCAACGCCAAATTTGGACTGACGGCGACTTTACCCCTCCAGGCGGGAGAGGAGGGGGATGCGGCGGCGGCCTTGGGCCTCACGGGAGGGGAACCGCTATGGTTGCGTCTGAACAGTTTTGAGACGGAATTTTACGCCGACGGTTCGCCGTTACAGTATTACACCCGTCTGACCGCCCGGACAGCCGGCTCTTCCCGGACGGCGGAGATTAGCGTGAATCATCCGTTTGCCATCAACGGCGTCAAAATATACCAGCAGAGTTTCGGCTATCTTTTCTGGGTGCGGGAGGACGGCGACGGCGAAACGCGCGCTTTCCGGCTGGGGGAAAACATTCCTTTGCAAGGGGAGGCGACCTTGGAGATTTACCACTATATCCCAGCGTTTGACGAGAGGGCCGCTGTTGATACAGGCCGGCTGCGTCCGGATAATCCGCGGATAGTGTATTTATTACGCGAGGGGGAGACAGGGGTGAGCATGAGACTGGCCGCGCCGGGCGAACGGCTTGAAATCGGCGGCAATACCTTGATCTTCGAACGAGTGGATATGTATACTGTTCTCCGCCTGAAAACCGATCCGGGCCTCGTCCCCGCCGCCTGCGGGGCGGTAGCTCTTATGGCGGGCATCTGCCTGGGATTTATAGGAATATATGTTCCAGGCGGTAGCCGCTCTCCGTTACCGTGAGCCAACCGTAAGAACAGCGGGGCTGCCGTCGCTTCTGGGTCGGCGAACCGGGGTTAAACAGCCTGACGCCGTCAACGACAGCGTCAAAAGGGACATGGGTATGGCCGAAAATAATAAGATCCGTTTCCTGGCCGGCAAAAGCCGCAATCGCCCGCAGCGGCGGCGCAGAAGCCGCGCCGCTCGCCCCGTGCGTCAAACCGACGCGCAAACCGGCGCAATTGGTAATGATTGCCACCGGAAGATCAATCAAGCCTATGTCCCAACAATCACAGTTGCCGCGCGCGGCGACGACCGGCGCCAGCGAACGTAATTCGGCAAGAAAAGCAGCCGAAGTCAGATCGCCCGCGTGCAGGATGCCGTCCGCGCGGCTCAACCGCCGCCGGATGTCGGTTGCCAGCGTCCTGTCGTCGCTGATATGCGTATCGGAAAGAATCGCGAATTCCATGCTTCTATCCTTCAGCCTCGCTTGCGTTTTCCCGCGGGGGAGAAACAGACCTGATCGTCTGTATCACCCGCAGCGCCTGCCGCAACGCTTTTCCGCGGTGGCTGTACTTGTTTTTTTCCGACGGCGTCAGTTCCGCCATCGTCAGGCCGGCTTCAGCCAGGCAAAATAGCGGATCATAACCAAATCCGCCCGTACCGCGCGGTTCCAGGCCGATCAGACCTTCCGTGACGCCTTCGACCAAATATTCCGCTCCGTCCGGCGCGACTATGGCCATCACACAGCGAAACCGCGCGGCGCGCTCCGCCATCGGCGTCGTCCGCAGCGCGGCCAGCAATTTCGCGTTATTGTTGCGGTCATTGCGGACGGCGGCGGCAAAGCGGGCGGAGTGAACGCCGGGAGCGCCGGCCAGCGCGTCAACCTCCAGGCCGGAATCATCGGCCAGCGCCGGAAGCTGCAGAGCCGCGGCCAGGGTCTGAGCTTTCAGAAGGGCGTTTTCCATGAAAGTAGTGCCGGTTTCTGCTATTTCCCGGTCAAAGCCCAAAGCCAGGGCGCTTTGGGCCTCAATACGGCAAGGAGCCAGCAAGCTTTTGATTTCCGCCAGCTTGCCCTGATTATGAGAGGCTATGACCAGAAGCGGCCGATTGGGCGAGACGGCCGGAAACATTCACTCCTCCGCCTCTTCCACCCTGGTGCGCCCGGCCAGAGCGCGGCTTACGGTGAGGCTGTCCATATACTGCAAACTGCTGCCCATGGGCAGGCCGCAGGCCAGGCGGGTGAATTTTATCTTGCTATCCTTGAAGGTGCGCACCAGCAGATTGGCGGTGGCTTCTCCTTCGGCGCTGGGGTTGGTGGCAATCAGCACTTCGTTTATTGCCCCGCTTTCCAGACGTTGGCGCAGGGGCCCCAGATTGAGATGAGCCGGGCCGATGCCCTCTATGGGCTGGAGATTGCCGCCCAAGACATGATAGACGCCTTTAAAGGCCTGGGAGGCCTCCATGGCCGCCACATCCGCCGGGGTCTCCACCACACAGACAAGGGTATGGTCGCGCTCTTCGTCGGCGCAGACCGGGCAGAGCTGGCTGGTGCTGAGCATGCCGCACAAGCGGCAGACATGAACCTGGGCCTTGAGCCGCATAATGGCCTGGGCCAGGCTGCGGGCTTTGTCTTCATTTTCCCGGGCCAGAAAAATCGCCAGGCGTTCGGCTCCTTTGGGGCCTATACCCGGCAGGGCGCTGAAGGCTTTAATCAGTTCGCTTAAAGCCCTGGGATACATCAGAACAGGCCCGGCATTTTAAGGCCGCCGGTGATAGCGCTCATTTCTTCTTCCATCATTTGCCCGGCCTGGCGCTGGGCCTCGGCCACCGCGGCCACAATGAGATCACACAGCATATCGGTGTCTTCCGGATTGACCACATCTTTTTCCAATTTGACGGCCAAAAGCTGCCCCTTGCCGTTGACCGTAGCCTCCACCATACCCCCGCCGGCGCCGGCGCTTACCTGGCGGTTTTGCAGCTCTTCCTGCAGCTTGTTCATCTTTTCCTGCATCTTCTGGGCCTGGCGCATTATTTCATTCATATTTTTAGGAATCATCATTTTTATCCTCGTAGTCATCTTCCAACAGGTTAAACTCATCCTCATCAGGCAGAGGCTCCGGTTTTTTTATCTGGTTGCTTGAGCGGGTGCTCAAGGGCTTGATTTCCACTGGCTGGGCTTCCAGAATATCCATAGCCGCCCGCACTGCCGGGTCTTGGCAGGCTGCCTGCAAACTCAGAAGGGCGGTCTTGCCGG
>JAIRRL010000009.1 GCA_031255985.1 Gracilibacteraceae bacterium | reverse complement strand
TTCGGGACGCGTACATTGTCGAAGGAAATTTCTGCCAAATCCAAAAAATGTCCGCCAATTTTATCCAGCTTTTTCCTACCAATGCCGCTTGATTCGGCGGAGTCAATGACCAACATGCTAAGTCCGCGGTGTTTAGCCGCCGGATCAGGATCCGTCCGCACCAAAGTCAAAAAAACATCGGCTATTATGCCATTGCTGATAAAGATTTTGCTGCCGTTGACGATATAATCGTCGCCGTCCTTGACCGCCGAAGCGCGGGTGTTGCCCACATCGGAACCGTAATCCGGCTCCGTCAGAGCCAGAGCTAAAATTTTGTCGCCTTTGACAAAATCCGGCATGAAGCGGTCGTTTAATTCTTCCGAGCCGAAATTACGGAAATACGGAGCGATGATGTCTGAATGGAGATACGGTTCAATGCTGCCATAACCGCGGCGATGCAGTTCATTGGCCACAATCCAGCTTTCGAGGAAACCCAGTCCGGCGCCGCCATACTTGGGATCCGCCCACATGCATAAATATCCCAGTTCTCCCATTTTTTTGTACAGCATCTTGTCTGCGGCGCGATCCTGGTAATACCATTTCCGCTCATTCGGCACCACTTCTTTTTCCACAAATTTAGAAAAAGACTCCTTTAAAAGTTTCTGCTCTTCGGTTAATTTAATCGTTGATTTGATTTCAAACATTTTTACACCTCCAAAAACGCCTTTGTTGTGATTGCGGCCTTGGCAATCATCTTAAAACCTCGCGCTCTGCCGGCGCAAAATTTCACCGGCTTCCTCCGTCATCTGTTCCAGCAATTCCCGGCAAGATTTCACCTCTTTGATCAAACCTATGGTTTGTCCGACCATAAAGGTCATTTCTTCCACTTCGCCCGTTTGATAGGCAGCCTTGGCCCGCTGACCGGTGATAAGCGGATACAGTCTTTCCAGATCCGCCTTTTCCGACTCTATATCCAAAATCTCCTTAACCAGCTTGTTTTTCAGGGCCCGGCCCTGCAGATTAAGAGATTTGGTAATCAACGTCGTCTCATTTTCCTGCCGGGCGATCAATTCCCGCTGGAAGTTTTCATGTAGCACCTGGCGAGCTTCCGTCGTGGCCAGGAAACGGGTGGCCATCATAACGCCCTCCGCCCCCAGCGCCAAGGCCGCCGCCAGACCACGTCCGTCCGCCACGCCTCCGACTGTAACCACAGGTATGTTTACTGATTCCGCAATGCGCGGCGTCAGAACCATAGTGGTCACATCGTCGTCCAGCGGATGGCCGCCTTCCTCAAAACCGGCGGCATAAACGCCGTCATAACCCAGGCTTTCCACGTTCACAGCGTGCCGAACCGCGCCCACCTTGTGAAAAACTTTGACGCCGGCCGCGTGTAAAGCGGGTAAATACTTAGTCGCCGGCTTTCCGCCTATTTCCATGGCCGCCACTTTTTCTTCCGCGCAAACCTGAAAATATGCATCGTATTTTTCCGGCGTAATGCGCAAAGAAGGCAGCAAGGTCACATTGACGCCAAACGGCTTGTCGGTCAGTTCCCGGCATTGGCGGATCGCGGCGCGCAACTCGTCGCCGCTGTCGTAATTGGCGGCCGTGATATTACCCAGCCCGCCCGCGTTGGAAATCGCGGCGCAGAGTTCCGGTTTGCTGAGCCACAACATACCGCCGCAAAGAATCGGGTATTTTATGCCCAACATCTCAGTAATTTTGGTTTTCATCACTAATATACCTCCTGAAAATAAACATTTTTTTTACATTAAACTTTATGCTTTATGCTTTATGCTTTATGCTTTTGGTTCAGTGAACAATTCCCTGGAAACTATAATTTTCATCACTTCCGAACTGCCGGCTGAGATGGAAGCCGCTCTGACGTCCATGCACATGCGCGCGATCGGGAATTCCGTCATATAGCCGTAACCGCCGTGTACTTGCAAGCAAACGTCCACCGCTTCTTTCACATAGTCACAGGTGTACATTTTGGCGCAGGCCACCTCAAAACTGACGTCTTCCCCGCGGCAATGGGCAAGAACCAGGTTGTCAATCATGCTGCGCCCCGCCACCAGGCGACAGGCCACTTCCGCCAGTTTGAACTCCGTATTCTGGAACCTGGACAAGCTTTGACCGAACACCTTGCGTTGTTTGGCGTACTTGATTCCTTCCTGCAAAGCATGTTCGGCGAAGGACTGCCAGCCGCTGGCCGCCAGGAGACGTTCCTGCTGCAACCCCTTCATGACATAAGCGAAACCGCGTCCTTCTTCGCCTAACAGGTTTTTCCGCGGTACGCGCACATTATCAAAAGAAATTTCCGCCAGGTCAAGAAAATGTCCGCCAATTTTTTCCAACTTCTTCCGGCCGACGCCGCTTGACTCAGTGGCGTCAATGACCAGCAGGCTCAATCCCTTGTGTTTAAGGGCCGGATCAGGATCCGTGCGCACCAAGGTGAGGAAGACGTCAGCGATAATGCCGTTACTGATAAAGATTTTGCTGCCGTTGACAATGTAATCATCGCCGTCCTTAACCGCGGACGTACACGTGCTTCCAACGTCAGAGCCGTAATCCGGTTCGGTCATTGCTACGGCCAGGATTTTATCGCCTTTGACAAAATCCGGCATAAAGCGGTCGTTTAATTCCTGGGAACCAAAGTTACGGAAATACGGGGCTATGATATCAGAATGTAAATACGGCTCAATGCTGCCGCATCCCCGCCTGTAAAGCTCGTTGGCCAGAAGCCAGCTCTCCATAAATCCCAAACCGGCGCCGCCATATTTCGGATCGGCCCATACGCACAAAAAACCCTGATCTCCCATTTTTTTATACAGGTTTTTATCAACTTGCCGATCCTGGAAATACCACTTGTTTACATTCGGGGTGATCTCCCTCTCGACAAAATTTGAAAACGATTCTTGTAACAGTTTTTGTTCTTCGGTCAATAAAGACGGTATGATGGATCTAATTTTAAACATTTTACTTTCCTCCTTTGTTTTTCCTTACAGTGAAAGCTCCAAAGCGAATGAACTGTGAAAATTTCCTCCCCCTTTATTTAAGAATACAGTGTAAGCGCTACTCAGGCAACGCTATCACCCCCTTTTATCACGTCCGCCCGCGATTACGGACGATTATTTTCAATTTTCCGCCCCCGGAATCAGTTGTCCGCTTTAAACAGTTTCTGAAATTCTGCCGTCAGTTTGGGCACTATGTCAAACAAGTCGCCCACAAGCGCGTAATCCGCCACATCCAAAATAGTAGCGTTAGGGTCGCGGTTGATTGCCACAATAACTTTAGAGGAATTCATGCCAGCTAAATGCTGAATCGACCCGCTGATGCCACAGGCGATATAAAGTGCGGGCGACACTGTTTTCCCCGTCTGTCCCACTTGATATTCCATATCGCGCCAGCCGGAGTCAACCACCGCGCGGGAAGCGCCGATCGCCACTCCGCCCAGCGTGTCAGCCAAGTCTTCCAATACATGTAAATTATCGGCGTTACCCATACCGCGTCCGCCGGCCACAATGATATCCGCTTCCGTCAATTCCGGTCTTTTGCTTGCTCTTTTGCTCACAAATTTCACTACCTCGCGGGGCGCTTCGATTGCCAAATTCACTTTTTCCTTTCGGACGGAAGCAGTGCGCGTGAAATCAGGTTCAGCCAAAAGGAAGCTGTTCGGCCGCGCGGTCGCCATTAGCGGTCTGTTTGCGCTCTCCAGCCAAGCGAATAACCTCCCGCCGTAAATTGGACGCTTAAACTTTAAAAAACTGTCCGGATCGGTTTCTATGGCAATGCAATCCGCTGCCAATCCCACCCCCAGCCGCTGAGACGTCCGCGCCGCCAAGTCCCGCCCGCGCGCTGTGTCGCCTAAGAGCAAGGCTTCCGGTTTGTCGGTCTGGAGCAACTGTGCCAGCAAAGTTGTATATTCCCGGATTGTGTAATTGGCAAAATCTCTTTCATCAGTGATAAAAAGAACTCTCTCCGCTCCGTAAGCCGCCGCCGTCGCTGTCAGCTCCGCTGTCTCCGGTCCTAAAACCACCGCCTCCAATTCGCAATCATTGGCGCGGGCCAGTTGGCGCCCTTTACTTAAAAGCTCCAAACTGACTTTCCTTATTTTTCCTTTATACTGTTCTACATAGACCCATATTCTATTTGCCATATCGCTAACTCCTCGGATGAGAATGTGCGGTCAAACGACCTTTGCTTCCTCACGTAAAAGCCTAACCAGCTCCGCCGTCATTTCTGCGGCGCTGCCGTTCAACACCCGGCCGGGCAACCGGCTTTCCGGCGCGACATAGCCGCGAACCTTCATCCCGCTCTGCAAAGGCAATCCGGCAGCCAATTCTTCCGCCGCTATTATATCCAACGGTTTTTTCTTCGCTTTTAAAATCCCCGCCATCACCGGATAACGCGGTTCGTTCAGTCCTTTCTGCGCGGAAAAAACCGCCGGCAGCAACACTTCCACCGTTTCCAGTCCTTCGTCCGTTTCATGTTGAACCACTGCCGTCCGGCCTTCCAGCTCAATTTTCGTAATACCGCTGACCGCCGGCAAATCAAATTCTTCCGCCAGTCTCATTGCCATCTGGGCTCCGCCGCTGTCGATAGCCATCCGGCCGGTAAATATCATGTCAAACGGCAGGGCGTTTATCGCCCTGGCCAGGATTTTGGCCGCCATCATCTCATCCAGTTCCGTCAAATTCTCGCAGTTAATCAGCATAGCCTTATCGGCGCCCAAGGCCAAAGCCGCGCGCAGCGCCTCCTGTGTTCTGACCCCGCCCAGCGAAACAACCGTCACTTCCCCGCCGAGCTTTTCCTTCACGCGCAAGGCTTCCTCCAGCGCGAATTCGTCATAGGGGTTAATAATCAATTTGACGTCTTTGTCATTGATTTCCCCTTTTTCGTTCAGCCAGATAACCGTTTCCGTATCAAAAGTTTGTTTCAGACAAACGATAATATCCATATATCCCCCATATATCAGTTTTTCATCTTATCAGCCAAACCGGAACTGCACCCCGGTCGCGCCGTCAGGATAGCGCCAGGTCAGCACCTCGTCGCTGCAGATGATTTTACAGGTACCGCATTCTAAACAGCCGTCCTGGCTGAGTTCTACCGCGCCCGCGTCATTTACGCTGTATAAACCGGCCGGGCAAGCCAGCACCGCGTAAAACAAGCGGGGATCGTTTTCTTTGCCCGGATTAACGGAAATATGAAAATTCTTGTTTTCCTTGAAAACATTTAGGCCCAATTTCGCTTTCAGGTTCAAGCTTTCTTTGCCGCCATTCATAATTTCACCACCTTGGGTAAATCCTTGAGCAACATATCCGGTACGTTCCTGACGCCGACGCTCCGCCTCAAAGTCGGCGTGATCCGCGCCTTGGGGCCGTTCGGCATTGCGTAGAGACCGTGCATAATCTTGCCCGCCAGTTCGGGATAGTAGGTGAAAAACCGTTTATGATTCAGCGACTCAGTGACATGACGGTATTCCTTAAAATCTTGCATCAGGAAACTATCAGCCAACATTCTTTCGTACACCGACAGTGATTCCGCGCTGTAGTCGCCGGTTCCGGCCGCTTTTATCGCCGCCCAGGCCGCAATATAGCCGCTAAACATAGCGTACTCCATACCCCGCACCGTGATGCCGGCATTGATGGAAAACCCCGCTGCGTCCCCGGCCACGAGGATCCCGTCGCCAAAAAGTTTGCTCAAATGGTCATAGCCGCCTTCCGGGATGACGTGAGCCGAATATTCCGCCGTCTGTCCGCCGGCAATCAAAGCCGCTACTTCCGGTCTTTTTTTAAAACGCTCCAGCAAATCAGGGGCCTTGGTTCGCGGTTCCTCCTGGCAAAGGGCTTCAAGCCCCAACACCAGCCCCAAGCTTACGCTCTCTTTGTTTGTATACAAAAAGCCGCCGCCGAACTTGCCTTCCGTAACATCACCCATATAAAGTCTGGCCGCTCCCTGGCCCGGCAGCAAGTTAAAGCGATTTTCCAGCGTTTCCGGCGCCAGTTCAATTATCTCTTTGAAACCTACCGCGAAATGTTTAGGATTCAGCGGTTTTTGCAGATATGCCTGCTGCGCAAACAAAGACAAGGCGCCGTCGCAGCAAATAACTACATCCGCGTACAGGGTTTCGCCGCCAGCCACGACTCCGTCAACTTTGCCGTCCTTAAACACCAGGCTGTCCACTTTTTTCTTAACGGTAATCAACGCGCCTTTTTTTTCAGCCTGTTTCGCGAAATACTTATCAAATTTGGCGCGGCAAACGCTATAGCTCTGATAAGGCTCGCTGGCGATATCCGCGTCGTTATAGCGAATCAGTATACTGCTGCCTGGACTCATCAAACACAACTCTTCTTGGACGATAGCGCGTTCCAGGGGCGCTTTCGCCCATATGGCCGGGAAAAAATCCCGGATTAAAGAAACGTACATGCGCCCGCCCGTCACATTTTTGGCGCCGCAGTAATCGCCTTTTTCCAGCAACAGGACTTCTTGGCCCGCTTCCGCCAGCGTATAGGCGGCGGCCAGGCCGGACAGGCCTCCGCCGATTATTATCACGTTAAAACGAACTTCTTCCATGAAAACCCCCCCAAAAAATTGTTACTTGTACGGGAGCGCCCCGTCCTTCTTAACTTAACTTATTTTATTTGACTTCACTGTCCACGACGCCGGACTTAACAGTCGGGATATCAAACCAAATATCACCGGGCTTCATAAAGGCCGCCGCCACATAATCTTTCTTTTCCTGGAACTTCAGCATTACATGTTTTTTTATCGGTACGATAAACTTATCATACTCCGCTTGCGCTTTCTCGCGGTCGGAAACCGCCCAGGCCGCGATCCTTCCGGCCAGCAGGGCCGCAACGATGCCATAACCGCGCGCCGGTTCAATCAAGCCGGCCGCCGTACCCGTAAAAATCATATTGCCGTCAAACAGCATGGGATGACGCACGGAGGCGCCGGTGAACCTGCCCCACTTCGTTATTTTTTTTCCTTCGATTTTGTCCAGTATTTCTCCAAATTTTTCCAATTCCCCCTCGCTGACATCACCTTTAGCGAAGAGCAAACAATACCACAGTCCGTTCACGGAACAGGCATAAGCATATTCGTTGGTGAAATCGCCGGCGTAAGTCGCCGCGTGTACAGAAGCCGGATCGGCGGACTGACTGGTCCAATAACCATAAAAATTTGTGAACTTTACGCCGCGCGCTTCATAAGCCGACTGCCCCAAACCCGTCGCCACAATTGTAT
>JAIRRL010000157.1 GCA_031255985.1 Gracilibacteraceae bacterium | reverse complement strand
ACGGTACGGGCATTAACGTTGACGAAGAGATCTGGAAGGCGCTCAACTGCAACCACAACGAGGTGATGACTTGAAGCCCCTGTATTTGATAACCGTAGTTCTGCTGCTGGCCGCCGGTGTATTCCAGCAAATGGCGCTGCACAGGCAGTCGCAGGTCATTGACCGGCAGCAGGCGGCCCTCCTTGTGGCCGAGGGGCGCATAGAGCGCCTCTCCGCCAGCTGCGCGGAGTGGGAGGAAGCCCTTATCAGGCGTGTCCGGGAGCTGACGGCGCAGCTGCCGGCGGATCAGCCGGCAATGGCTCTGAGTGACGACGACCGAGAGCGGATCGCGTCTGTCGTCACCCGCGAGACCGGCGGACAATCATTGGAACCCGCCGTTCTAGTGGCGCAGGCTATCTTAAACGG
Organism: Gracilibacteraceae bacterium; assembly: GCA_031255985.1. Taxonomy (GTDB): domain Bacteria; phylum Bacillota; class Desulfitobacteriia; order Desulfitobacteriales; family Syntrophobotulaceae; genus JAIRRL01. The sequence continues at coordinate 3,230 of JAIRRL010000157.1, read as the reverse complement.
GCTGGTCAGGGCGGAAACGCCGGCAGCCGATTTTCTCCAGACGCGCCAACTGGATATGGGCGGCCGCCCGGAGCCGACACAAGTCGCCTATATCGCCGTCAGCCTTGTTTTTGACTACGCCTTTCGCCTGACAAGCGAGCCGATAGAATACTGGTACAGCCCCGCGGTGAGCGGGACAAGCAGTTTTCATGAATCGCAGAGGTATGTATTGACGGACGCCATTGGGCATAGGTTTTTTGCAGCGGCGGTAAAGACCGCCGAGTGAGGTGACTGAAAATGCTGGACGTGACTTATAGGGAGGCCGGCCCTGTCGTCAGTAGGCTGGCCACGCCGGAGGAATTGGCGGATATGGATGCCCGCCGGCAGGAGGAATATCATCTGGAATTAGAGCGAGAGGAGCGGCACATGGCAAAACAAAGGGTATCACAAGAGACGATTGAGCAGATTCGGCAGCTGAGGGCGGAAGGGCTGTCGATACCCAAAATAGCGCAAAAAACCGGGGTTTCGGCCACCACGGTCACAAGACATACGGCGGCCGGCCAGAAGAAAGACGCTGCCCCAATAAGCAGGCGTGAGCCGGCGGCGGCGGCAGAAAAGCCCGGAGCAAACCCAGCTCCGCGCGGGCCTGAACGGGCGGACAAAAAGGCGGCAAAGATCGTGACCGTCCGGTGGTTAGACGGTTATCTGGAAGGTTTTCAGGCCACGGATGTACGTTTTGACGGCTATTTTTTGCGGTTGAGGCTTGATTCCGGCGGGGCGCGGATAATCCCGCTCGTGGGCGTCCGTTGGTTCAGGCAAGGCGCGGAAGATTCCCAAGGGTGATCGCGGCCCAGATGGCCACTTTACTGGGGCCGCTGATCCGCTTAGTATTAAATTTTTAAGGAGGTAACCATGTTCACCATTACCGTCACCGGCGCTACCCCGCAAGAACTTATTGATAACATCGAAACCATGTTGCGCAATTTTCTTGAACCGGAGTACATCCCGCCGCCGGGGGACCGCCCGCAGCCGCTCACCGCCCCCGCGTCACCAACGGCGCAAGCGATCCCGGCCACGCCCGCGTACCTGGCCACGCCCGCGTTCCCCATGGCCCCCGCGGCCCCGCCGCCTGTCAGTCCCACGCCTGTCAGTCCCCTACCCGCCGCCGCGCCGGCTTATACGCTTGAATCCCTCTCCCGCGCCGGGGCTTCTCTCGCGAATTCGGGCCAAACGGAGCAGGCTTTAGCCCTGCTTACGAAATACGGCGTTCAATCCGTAACCCAGCTGCCGCCGGAACAGTATGGCGCTTTCGCTACTGACCTGCGGGCGCTCGGCGTACAGGTATAGGTGAGTGCTATGACTAAACACGCGTTGTTATCCGCTTCCGCAGCGAGCCGCTGGCTTAAATGCACAGCTGCCCCGCGGTATGAAGCCCAGTTCCCGGAAACCGTTTCTGAATACGCCGAAGAGGGTCGGCTGGCCCACTCCGTTTGCGAGCTGAAGGTACTGCGGAAGTACACGCCCCTCCTGACGCAGCGGCAATACACCAGCCAACTTAACAAGCTGAAAAAAAACGCCCTCTATTCGGATGAAATGGATCGCACCAGCGACGCCTACCTGGATCACATTGCCGAAAAGGCGATGTCCTACGCCAGCCCGCCGCTGGTCAGCGCCGAAGTGAGAGTGGACTTCCCGGACATCGTACCGGAAGGTTTTGGCACCTGCGACTGCGTGATGGTCGGCGGCGACACGCTGGATATTATCGACTACAAACACGGGCGGGGCGTGCCTGTGGCAAGCGAGGGAAACGCGCAGATGAGATTATACGCCCTCGGCGCTCTGCGAAAGTACGCCCCCTTTTACGGCGAATCAATACGGCAGGTACGTATGGCGGTTGTGCAGCCCCGGCTCTATGACGCGCCGACCAGCGAAACGATCACTGTAGAAGAGCTGCAGAGCTGGGGCGACAGTATTAAACCTCTCGCGCTGAAAGCTTACAGCGGTTTTGGCGATTTCGTCCCCGGCGATCACTGCCGGTTCTGCCGCGGTAAAGCGCAGTGCCGCGCCCGCGCCGACGCGCACACCGCCCTTGAGGATTTCAAACATCTTGTCCTGCCGACGGCGGAAAACCAAGCGCGCCGGTCCGAGGCGGCCGGAGACGCCCCGGCTATGCTTACCCACGCGGAAATAGGCGACCTGCTTACCCGCGGCAAGACGCTTCTGGCCTGGTATACCGATCTGGCGGAATACTCCTTGGGGGCTATCCTTAAAGGAGAGGAAATCCCCGGCTGGAAGGCGATCGCCGGCCGCAGCAACCGCGCCTTCACCGACCACGACGCGGCGGCGGCCGCGGTTATCGCCTCCGGTTACGACGAAGCCCTGGTTTATGACCGGAGGCTGAAATCGATCACGGAGCTTGAAAACCTGATGGGTAAAGCGGATTTTGCGGAAAAGATCGGGACCTATGTATATAAACCGCCCGGCAAACCCGCGCTCGCCCCCGCCTCTGACGCGCGCCCGCCCTACAGTTCAACCGCGTCAGACTTCGCGGGCGTCGGCAACGCCGTAACGTAAAGCGATGAAACGAAAAATCAAGCGACAAAACGAAAATCCATGCGATAAAACGTGAAATGATGCAATGAAACGTGAAACGTTGCGATGAAACGGAAAACTGTGCGATGAAACGTGAAATCAGGTTTAAAAAATCTTAAAAATTAAAGGAGATTGAAAATCATGGCTTACCAGAATGACCCTGTGAAAGTGCTGACGGGCGAGTGCCGTCTCTCCTATGCCCATCTTGACGCGCCCTATGTTTCCCCGCAGGCCGGCCCGGGCGCGGAACCGAAATACTCCGTCACTTTACTGATTCCTAAGACGGACGCGATCACGAAAGCCGACCTTGACGGCTCCATGCAGGCGGCGATCCGGCAAGCCAGCAGCGCCCTGTGGAACGGCGCGGCGCCTCCCATGCTCGGAATCCCGAAATTTCAAGGACATGAGTACCCGAGAATCGGTATTCCGATCTATGACGGCGACGGCCTCCGGGCAAACGGTGAGCCTTTCGGCGAAGAGTGCCGGGGCTTTTGGGTGATGACCGCTTCCAGCAAAACGAAACCGCGCGTAGTCGGCATAGACAATATCAACGTGGATCTAATCCCGTCCGATGTGTACAGCGGTATGTACGCCCGCGTGATCCTGCGGTTTTTCGGCTATTCCAACAGCGGGAACCGCGGCATTGGCTGCGGTCTCGG
>JAIRRL010000148.1 GCA_031255985.1 Gracilibacteraceae bacterium | reverse complement strand
GGCGGACAGGGAGAGTGAGGAGTTGAGAGTTAACAAAAATCACTCTGAACTCTCAACTAAAGCGGACTGACGCCCGCAACCCAAAACTCAAAACTCAAGCATGTCAGTCCGCTTTAGTTTTATCACATGGTCCACGCTGCGCGCGCCGCGCCAAGGCGCGGCGTTAGCACCTTACGGACATTCACTTGATTCCTTGCTTTTTATTGTAGAAGCGTGTCCGTAAGGTGCTAAATATATGAAATCTAAAGCGGACGGAGTTGGAAGAGGGGTGGTTAAGCGTGAGACAGGCGCGCCAGGGGCTGTATCTGGAACAACGGCAGAGGCTCTATATGACCACGGAACTGAAGCAGGCTATATCCGTGCTGCAAATGTCCGCGCTGGAACTCGGCGATTATATCACGCGCAGCATGGAGGAAAACCCCTTTTTAGAGGAAAATGACGGGCAGAGACCGGAGTATGAGAGCGAGAGCGAGGCGGGCTATCCGGCCCGCGTCTGTATGGACGCGCTGGCGGAGGAATGGCGCGAGCGCGGCCAAGCCTACGGCAGCGGCAGTTACATGGAAGGCAAGGAAGAATATCCTTTTGAAAAATATCTCTCCCGCCGGGTGACGCTGGAAGAGCATCTGCGCCTGCAACTCAGGCTGGAGGCGCGCGGGCGGGAAGATTTCCTGATCGGGGAACATATTATAGGCAGTATTGACCGCAACGGCTATTTGTGCGCTACGGTGGCGGAATTGGCCGGCGTCATGGGCGTTTCCCCCGCGCGAGTCGAAAAAGTGCTGCGCGTCGTCCAGAGTTTTGACCCGGACGGAATCGGGGCGCGCAATCTAAAAGAATGTCTGCTGCTGCAGCTGCAAGCCGCCGCCGGCCGGCCGGCCTGGCGCGGAGACGCGGAGTTGGCCCGGCGCGTTATCGAGGGGCATCTGGATGATATCGCCGGCAAGAAATTGAACCATATCGCCGCCGCGCTCAAAACCACTGTCGGCGCGGTTCAGGCCGTTTATGACGTGATTCGCCGTTTTGACCCGCATCCGGGCTTGCGTTACGATTACGCGGATAATTATAATGTCTGGCCGGACGTCACGCTGGTCAGGGAAGCGGCCGGTTACGCCGTGATCGTGCGGGAGTTTGATTTTCCCCGTCTCCGTATTAATCAGAATTACGCGGCCCTTTTCCGGCAGGAAAAAATTGACGGCGACGCGCGCAAATACCTGGAAGAAAAACTGGAATCGGCGCTGGGGCTTATCCGCGGGATTGAACAGCGGCGCCTGAATATTTATAAAGTCGCCTGTTGTATAGTGGAAGAGCAGAGGGAATTTTTGGAAAAAGGGGTCGAATTTCTCAAGCCGCTGACCATGAGCCGGGTGGCCGACATAGCCGGGATCCATGAATCCACCGTCAGCCGGGTGGTGAACGGTAAATATATGCAAACTCCGCGCGGTCTGCTGGAACTGAAATATTTTTTCAATTCCGGTTTACCGGGCGCGGCGGCGGGCGCGATGTCCTCTAAAAGTATCAAGCATCTGATTCGTATGATCATAACGGAGGAAAATCCGGCCGAACCGCTGAGCGATCTGGATATTATGAACCGGCTGCGGCAAAAGGGGATTGAAATTTCGCGCCGCACGGTGAATAAATATCGCCAGAGCCTGGGGATCCCTCCGAACAATTTGCGCAAGCGCTATGGCGCTTTTTAAGACATTGCGGATTAATTAGCGCTAAAAAACAAGAAAACCCGTAAGCAACCGTTGAGATTTCCATTTTTTTTTGCTCAGGGGAAGGAATACCGGCAAACATAGCGAATAACCGCTCTTACAAGCAATTATTTTAATAGGGGGGATCTTGTTTGAACAAGGCAGATCTGGTAGCAGCCGTTGCTGAAAAAACTGATTTCACGAAAAAAGATGCTGACAAAGCTATCGTTGCGGTTTTTGAAGCCATCAGGGAAGCTCTGGGCGAGGGAGACAAAGTGCAACTGGTCGGGTTCGGCACCTTTGGAGTGAGAGATCAAAAGGAACGGACCGGAAGAAATCCGCAGACGAAAAAGCCATTGAAGATTCCCGCCCGAAAAGTCCCGTTTTTTAAAGCCGGGAAGGCTTTAAAAGAGGGAGTGCGGTAGTTGTATCCGGCGTACATGCAAGCAAAAAACAGGTATAAGAGCCTGTTTTTTGTTATATAAAGGAGATAAGTATGCGCTTGGATAAGTATTTGAAAGTTTCCCGCCTGATTAAACGGCGCAGCGTGGCGAAAGAGGTTTGCGAAGGAGACAAAATCAGCGTTAACGGCCGGACGGCCAAACCGGCGGCCGAGGTCAAAGCGGGGGACTTGCTGACTTTAAATATGCGCGGGCGCAGGCTGGAAGTCCGGATATTGGCGACGCCTGAATTCGCGCGCGCGGAGGAAGCCGCTTCTTTGTATGAGGTTTTGCGGGAAGAAAAAAATGAGTGACGCGCGCCTTTTGGGCGGCAGTCGGAGATGGACGTGAACAGGCAAACGGCGGGAGCGCGCGATGTGGCGGCGGCCTTGCTTACGCGCGTCGAAAAAGAAGAGGCATACGCTCACATTCTGTTGCGTCAGATGCTGCCCGCCCTGGCGGACGCGCGGGAGCGCCAGCTGGCGTCCGCGCTGGTCAACGGGGTGTTGAAGCAGCGCGGCGCCCTGGATTATATCCTGCGGCGGCATTTGCGCAAGCCGCTGCGCGCTTTGCCGGCGGAAGCGCGAGCGGCGCTGCGCATGGGCGCGTTCCAGCTGCTTTATCTGGAACGCGTCCCGGCGGCGGCGGCCGTCAATGAAAGCGTCCGGATCACGAAACAGACGTCCCCGCCGCATGCCGCCCTTGTTAACGCGGTTTTACGCAGCGTGGCCGTCGCCGGCTGGGATGTGGTCTGGCCGGATCCCAGCCGGCAGCCGGCCGAATATATCAGCGCCCGCTACTCGCTGCCGAGATGGCTGGCGCGGCGCTGGCTCCGGCGCTGGGGCCGCGAGGAAACGGAAAAACTTTGTCTCTGGAACAACGAACCGGCGGAAACCTGGCTGCGGGCGAATAAACTGCGTTGCGGGCGGGAAGATTTGATTGCCGCCCTCCTTGCGCTTGAAACCTGCCGCCCGGATACTATACGGCCCGGCGCCTGGGCCCCGGAAGCCGTGCGCTTGACGGGAGGGGGGACGCCGGAGGCGCTGCCGCCTTTCCGGGCGGGTTTGTGTACGGTGCAGGACGAAAGCTCTCAATTAGCGGCTATTCTCCTGGCCCCGGCCCCGGGCGAGCGGATACTCGACGCCTGCGCCGCTCCCGGCGGAAAAACCGTCCATATGGCGGAGTTGATGGAAAATAAAGGAAAAATTACCGCCCTTGATATTCACCCCGCCAAACTGGCGCTGATTGAAGACAACGCGACCCGGCTCGGAGCGGAGATCATCACGCCTCAGACCGGCGACGCCCGCGAATTGCCGGTGCGGGAACATGGCGCTTATGATAAAATATTGGTGGACGCTCCCTGTTCCGGTTTTGGCGTCATGCGCCGGCGGGCTGATTTGCGCTGGCAAAAAAAGGAGCAGGATGTCGGCGTCCTTCCCTTCCTGCAGCTTGCTATCCTCCTGGGCGCGGCCAAAGCGGCGCGGCCGGGCGGCGAGCTGGTTTACGCCACCTGTACGGTGGAACCGGAGGAAAATTTTGACGTGGCCAAAGCTTTTATTGCCGCCCGGCCTGATTTTAAACCGGTTCCCCTGGCCCCGTTCATGCCCTTTGCCTGTCCCTCGCCGGCAGACGAAAGACAATGGGAAAAAGGCATGTGGCAAATTTTACCGCAAAGACATGGAATGGACGGGTTTTTCCTGGCTAAATTCCGCCGCGAGGATAAGAGTTGAAGAACGATAACGAGAAGGGAGTTCCCGGCCCGGATATATACGGTTTATCGGCGGCGGAACTGACGGATGTGAGCCTTGAAGCCGGACTGCCCTCTTATCGCGGCCGGCAGGCTTTTGAATGGGTACAGCGGCGCGCGGCCGCGGATTGGGCGGAAATGAAAAACATCAGCCGGGCGGACAGGGAAAAATTAGCCGGCCGCCTGACCTTAGAGCCGCCGGTTCTGCTACAGGTGAAAGTGAGCAAAGACGGGACGCGCAAATTTTTGTTCAAACTGGCGGACGGAGAAAAGATCGAGTCGGTGCTGATGGATTACCGCCGAGACGGCAGCCGCGACCGGGCGACGGTTTGCCTGTCCGTTCAGGTCGGCTGTCCAATCGGCTGTCCGTTTTGCGCGACCGGGCGCATGGGATTTCGCCGTGATTTGACGGCGGGAGAAATCGTCGGCCAGCTGCTTGCCGTCACTGCTTACGCCCGCCGCGCCGACGCGGGGTTTCGGGCGACGAACTTAGTGTTTATGGGGATGGGAGAGCCGTTTTATAATATGGACTCCTTCTTGCGGGCCGCGCGGATTTTGAACTCGGAACGGGGTCAGAATATCGGCGCCCGGCGGATGACGGTTTCCACCGCCGGGGTTGTGCCGGGGATTTTGCGCCTGGCGGCGGAAGCGCCGCAAATGGGGCTGGCGGTTTCCCTGCACGCCGGAACGGACGAGCTGCGCGACGTCATAGTCCCCTTGAACCGCAAGTATCCGCTGGCCGTTCTCATGGAAGCCTGCCGCGAATACGTCCGCCGCGCCGGCCGCCGTCTCACGTTTGAAATAGCGATGACAAAGGAAAGCGCAACGGCGGCGCAGGCGCGCGCCTTGGCCGTCTTGCTGCGCGGAATCCCGGCCCATATTAATCTTATTCCGGTAAACCCCGTGCCCGGCAGCGGAGCGGAGCGTCCGGCGGCCGAGCGGGCGGCGGCGTTTCAGCGCGCCTTGACGGAGCGCGGCCTGGCTGTAACGGTCAGGGAGGAAAAAGGCGTGGACATTGAAGCGGCTTGCGGGCAGTTGCGGCAGGAATTCAATAATTTTTAGCGAATTATTTTAAGTTAAAGCGCCGCAAGGGTTAAGTGAAGACGCCGCAAGGGGAGTCGCATGGAATATTTTCACGTTTCGGAAACAGGATCTGTTCGCTCTAACAATGAGGATAATTATTTGCTCATGCCGGAGGCCGGTTTATTCGCGGTGGCGGACGGCATGGGCGGGCATAACGCCGGCGAGCTGGCTTCGGCGCTGGCGGTAGAGACTTTGCGGCAAGAGGCGTCCGCTTTAAAAAAACTGACGGCCGCGCCGGCCGCCGCTTGGATGAAAGCGGCGATCCGGGAAGCTAACCACCGTATTTTTGAGTCGTCCGGCCAAAAAGGCCGCGCCGGCATGGGGACGACGCTGACGGCGTGCGCCGTCAGCGGCGAACAGGCGGTGTTCGGGCATATCGGCGACAGCCGGGCCTATTTGTTCAGGGAGGGCGATTTTATCCAATTGACTAACGATCATTCCGTGGTGGCGGATCTCGTCCGCGCCGGCGAACTGACGCCGGAGGAAGCTTTGCGCCATCCCTCCCGCAATGTTCTTTCCCGCGCGCTGGACGGCGGCCCCGCCGAACCGGATTGTTTTACGGCGGATATTTGCGCGGGCGACGCGCTGCTTCTATGCACGGACGGATTTTCTAACTTGCTTGCCGCGGCGGAAATAAACCGGGATGTGCGAAACGGGGTGACGGCCGCTATCTTTGCCGCCTGGAAAAATATCGTTATCGAACGCGGCGCCCCGGATAATTTTACCGCTGTGCTGTTCTTTCCCAGAGGCCGATGGAAACTGACCTAAACATGAGGGGTGCGCATGTGAGCAAAATATTGGCGGGAAGATATGAATTACTTGAGACCATAGGCGCGGGCGGGATGGCTATAGTGTATAAAGCTATGGATTCTCTGCTGGGCCGCGTCGTGGCTGTGAAGATTCCGCGGGAGCAATTCGCGAGCGACGAGGAATTTGTCTTGCGTTTTCGCCGGGAAGCCCAGTCGGCCGCCAGCATTTCCCATCCCAATATAGTCTCTGTTTATGACGTGGGCAGGGAGGACGCGGATTTTATCGTTATGGAGTATGTGGAAGGGCAGACTCTGAAAAAATATATCCGCGACAAGGCGCCTTTCCCGGCCGGCGTGGCCACGGACGTTGCGCGTCAGGTGGCGGAAGCTTTGGCTCACGCTCATTCGGGCGGCATCATCCATCAGGATATCAAGCCGCAGAATATTATAATCACGAAAACCGGGCGGGTGAAAGTCACTGATTTCGGCATCGCCCGCGCTGTTTCTTCCGATACGATCATCGGCGGCGCCGGCGTGAGCGGCGATATTCTCGGCTCGGTGCATTATCTTTCGCCGGAGCAGGCCCAGGGGCGGGCTACCGGCGCTCAGTCCGACTTATATTCCCTGGGCGTCATCTTGTTTGAAATGCTGACCGGACGTCTGCCCTTCGACGGGGATTCGCCTTATGTGATAGTCATGAAACACCTGAATGAGCCGCCCCCTTCTTTGAGCGAGCTGAACCCGGCGGCTGGGGCCTCGCTGGAAAAAATAGTAAACAAACTTCTGGCGAAAGATATGTCTCAGCGTTATGCCAACGCCGGTGAATTGCTTGCTGATCTGAACGAGGCGGAAGCCGACCGGCTGGCGGAGTTGAACGGGGCGGACGGGCCGAATGGGCCGGGCGGAACCAAAATTCATAACAATTTGGGCCAAGCAGCGCCCGGCGGCCCAAAAGGAACCCGGCGCGGCAAACTGATAAAGCGGACGGCGGTGATTGCGCTGCTGCTGGTGCTGGCGGCGGCCGCAGGCATCGCCGCTGTCATCCGGGCTTTGTACGTTCCGGTTGTTACAGTGCCGGATCTTGCCGGCCTGACGGCGGAAGAAGCGGCTTCCAAGCTGAAGACCGCCGGCCTGGAGTTCGCCCCGGACATTAGTTATGATTTCAGCGATACAGTGGCTAAGGATCGCGTGATGGCTCAAACCGTACCGGCGGAAGAAAAAGTCAAGCAGGGACGCGCCATAGGAATCACGTTAAGCAGAGGAATGGCCCTGTTGCGTCTGCCCGACCTCAAATCGGATCATCCGAGCCTGGAAAACGCGGAAATCCGCCTGACCCAGGCCGGTTTTTCGGCTGAAACTGTTGAAACCGTGGCGGAATCCAGCAACGCGGTCGCCCGCAATCATGTGATTAACCAGGATCCGGCGCCGGGGACGGAGTGGCCGCCGGACGGCAAAATCACCATTTGGATCAGCAGCGGCGAGGAATTTGTTATGACGGTGATGCCTGACGTTGTCGCGCTTTCCTCCGCCGAGGCGAAAAAAATTCTGAACGCCAATTATTTTGAAATTACGGTCAGGACGGAAAAATCGGATCTGTATCCGCCGGACGCCGTTATTTCCACGGAACCGGCTCCCACGCGCGCTATCATGCAGGGGGATCCGGTGACGTTGGTTGTGTCCCTGGGGCCCGGCCCGCCGGTATGATCCGGCTGCTGCCGCTTTATTGAAAGGAGAGATTGATTAACATGATGAAAATGGAGCGTATACTGCCGGTACACGGTCTTGGCGGCTCAATTGAGCAGGCGGTGAATAATTTTTTTGAAGTGGAGCAAATCAGTCGCGAACACATCGTTCATATAGCGGTTGAGCGCGGGGAAGTGCATTACGGCGGGGATGGCCGCGAGTATCTTTCCGCTGTAAATATTTTTTACGATAAGGATTAAAAACCGGTTTATGCGTTTGCGTGGCAGGTTGCTGCGGGGGTACGGCGGGTTTTATTATGTTCTCGCCGAAGATCGTGTATGGGAGTGTTCTTTGCGCGGCCGTTTCCGTTTACAAAAACAGGACTTTCTCCCAGGGGACGAAGTGGAAATAATTGTAAACCAGGACGGCAAGGGAACGGTGGAGGCGCTGCTGCCCCGGAAAAGCGCCCTCAAACGCCCTCCTACGGCCAATGTGGATTTAGCGGTCTTGGTTTTTTCGCTCGTGAAGCCCAAACCGGATGAAACCTTGCTGAATCGCCTGCTTGTCCAGGTGGAACACGCCGGGCTGGAGACGGTTATCGCCTTTACAAAGGCTGATTTGCTGCCGCCGGCGCTAACGGACGTCCCTGCCCGCTACCGGCAGGCCGGGTATGAGGCGATTTGTGTTTCCGCCCTCAGCGGAGAGGGCGTGGTCGAACTTGGGACGCGTCTGTGGGAACGGATAGCGGTGCTGGCGGGGCAGTCCGGCGTGGGGAAAACCAGTTTGCTTAACGCGCTGGGCGGACTCAAGCGCAAGACCGGCGCCGTCAGCCTGAAACAGGGGAGAGGGCGCCATACCACCAGGCATGTGGAAATGCTGCGCGTAGCTGGCGGTTTGGTCGCGGATACGCCGGGATTTTCCTCATATTATTTACCTGAAATGAAGCCGGCGGAACTGGCTTCTTATTTCCCGGAGATAACTTCGCGCGCGGGCGGCTGCCGTTTTAAGAGCTGCGTCCACGACAAAGAACCGGATTGCGCGGTCAAAACGGCGGTGGCCGCCGGCTTGATCTCACAGGCGCGCTATGGTTTCTATCTTGATTTTTTACACGAATTGCGGGGGCGCAGGCCCAGGGTCAGGCGCGGGGCCGAGGAGGGAAAATGAGACGGGATCTGATTTTAGTGCTGGATTTCGGCGGCCAATACAATCAACTCATTTGCCGCCGCGTGCGGGAAGCGAAGGTTTATTCGGAGATGATTTCCTACCGGACGCCCCTGGCGGAAATAGCGGCCCGCCGGCCCAGCGGCCTTATTTTTTCCGGAGGGCCAGCCAGTGTGAACGAACCGGGAGCGCCGGTCGTGGACGCGGAAATCTATAACCTGGGCATACCTGTTTTGGGTATTTGCTACGGGATGCAGCTCATGACCAAGCAACTGGGCGGCAAGGTGGAAGCGCCTGTGGCCAAGGAATACGGGCGGACGGAAGTGGATATTTTTCTCGCGGACGATATATGGCGCGGCCTGAGCGGAAAACAATCGTGCTGGATGAGCCACGGAGACGCGGTGCGAACGCCGCCGCCCGGTTTTATTACAACGGCGGAGACCGCGAATACGCCTGTGGCCGCGATGTATGAGCCAAAACGCCGCCTTTACGCCGTGCAGTTTCATCCGGAAGTGCGGCATACGGAACACGGGCAGGAAATGCTGGAGCGTTTTTTAACTGACGTCTGCGGTTGCCGCGGGGATTGGACGATGGATTCGTTTATAACCGCTCAGTTGGATATGATTCGCCGCCGCGCCGGAGACAAAAAAGTTTTGTGCGCTCTGTCCGGCGGCGTGGACTCGTCCGTGGCGGCGGTTCTGGTGCACAAGGCCGTCGGCGACGCTCTGACCTGCGTTTACGTGGATCACGGCTTCATGCGTAAGAACGAGTCCGCGCAAATCCGCGATATATTTACCCGCAAATTTGCTCTGAATCTCGTGTTTGTGGATGCGGCGGCGCGGTTTCGCGCCAAATTGACCGGAGTGACGGAACCGGAACGTAAGCGAAAAATCATCGGCGAGGAATTTATTCGTGTTTTTGAGGAAGAAGCGCGTAAGCTGGGACAAATAGATTTTCTGGTTCAGGGTACGCTTTATCCCGATGTCGTGGAGAGCGGCACCGATACGGCCCAAACGATAAAAAGCCATCATAATGTTGGCGGTTTGCCTGACGACATGCAATTTGAATTGATTGAGCCATTGCGCGCTCTTTATAAGGATGAGACGCGGGCGGCAGGGCTGGAATTGGGTTTGCCGGATGAGATCGTCTGGCGTCAGCCGTTTCCGGGTCCGGGTTTAGCCGTGCGCGTCATTGGCGAATTGACGGAAGAAAAACTGACTAAACTGCGCGAGGCGGACGCGATTCTGCGCGAGGAGATCCGGCGCGCCAATCTGCACCGCGATATATGGCAGTATTTCGCGGTATTGCCGAGCGTTCGCAGTGTTGGCGTTATGGGCGACGAACGCACATACGGCTATCCTATCGTCTTGCGCGCCGTGACCAGCGAGGACGCGATGACGGCGGATTGGGCCCGGCTGCCCTATGAGCTTCTGGCAAAAATATCCAGTCGCATAGTGAACGAAGTGCCTGGCATTAATCGCGTGGCGTATGATATAACCTCAAAACCGCCCGGCACAATCGAGTGGGAATAGGCAGGAAAAACCCAAAACACGTTGATTTACCAGCGTTTT
>JAIRRL010000121.1 GCA_031255985.1 Gracilibacteraceae bacterium | reverse complement strand
CGCAAGGCGAAGCGCGCTCGGACGCTAAATGGCAAGCCAGAGTCGCCGAACTTGAAGCCAAGCTCGCGCAATATGAGAAAAACCAACAATAACACACAGGCGCGGCGAGGATGCTAACCCCTCGCCGCGCCTGGATCAAAGCGCGAGCCGAAGCGCCGCCGGACTTTAAGCAAGATCTATACTCCTGGGTATACGCGCAGGGCAAGGCGCACCGGACAGGAACGCAAACGATAAAACTCACCGCGACAGACTATTAACATGCCTGTGGAGAAACGGAGAAGTCACAGTGGCGATAGCGGTAATCGGCCACTCCGCCTCAACAGCCCGCCGCTTCTGACAGGGTGAAACTGTAAAGTCGCGAGTAATATCCAAAAAGCTAATTTTTGGGACTTGACAAGTAAGAAGAAAAATTTTAAAATGAGTTAAGTCGCTGGAAAGCGCGTCTTACCTTATTATGCGCAGGGGATTAGTTTAATGGTAGAACAGCGGTCTCCAAAACCGTCAGTGTGGGTTCAACTCCTACATCCCCTGCCAAACATCAAAAATATCTGATCATCTGCGCCCTGCTTATTTGACCGCGCCAACTCTTTTACGGCGCGGTCAAAGTCGCTTTCAAACCGGCCCATCTCGCGGCGCGGCAAAGCTTAAACTCATGATCATGAATTTGTAGCATAAATCCCTACGGCTTTATAGGTGTATCAGCTTAGACTGCGAAACAATCTATTGACAATAATGTAATTATATGGTATATTGGGCAAAATACAATCAGCGCCTGAAAGGAGTTGTTGTTCATGCCCACAAGTTTTGCGCGGCCGCAGCCGGATCATGAAAAAGAAAAACTGCTTCGCGCCTGTTTTTTGACTTTACCGGAGATCGGTTCCGGCCGTCTGCGCCAAATCCTCGAAATCTGGGGCAGCGCCGCCGCCGCTAAGACGCGGGCGCCAGCCGCCGCCGCCAAACTGCCCTCCGGCTGGCTGCGGGATTTCGCCCGCCAATGCGGCGCGGCCGCCCCGGAAAAAATGGCCGCAATCCTGGCCAGGGAGGGCATCGGCTTGGTTACGCCGGAGGAAGACGAATATCCCCCTTTGCTCAAAGAATGTCCGGACGCCCCGCCTCTTTTGTTTTACAAAGGAAGCCTGAAGGGAGGGCAAGAAGGAATAGCCGTCGTCGGCGCCCGCCAGGCCACCCATTACGGCAAATCGGCGGCGGCGCGCCTGGCCGGGGAAATCGCCGCCGCCGGCTTCGTGATTGTCAGCGGCCTGGCCCGCGGTATTGACAGCGCGGCTCACGAAGGAACGCTCAAGGCCGGCGGAATCACCTGGGCTTTTATGGCCGGCGGCCTGGAGCGCGTTTACCCGGAAAACAACCGCGGCCTGGCCGCCGGAATAACGGCCGGCGGCGGCGCGCTGCTCAGTGAGTTTCCCCCCGGTTCGCCCTGGCTGCCCCAGCGGTTCCCGCTGCGCAACCGCCTGATCAGCGGCGTATCGCGCGCCGTCGTGGTCGTGGAAGCGGGGGAAAAGAGCGGGAGCCTGATAACCGCGGATTTTGCCCTGGAGCAAGGCCGGGACGTCTTTGCCGTGCCGGGGCCTATTTTCAGCCCGGTCAGCCTCGGAACCCACAGCCTCCTGCGTTCCGGCGCTTTGCTCGCGACGGCGGGCGCGGACGTCGTCGGCGAATACCGAAGCCCGGCCGTCGTCGCGAGGTCGGGGCAGGCCCCGGCAGCGGCAGCGGCGGCGAAGCAGGCGAGCGGATCACCCCCTTCCTCCGCCCAGAAGGAAATTCTCGCCTGCCTGAGCGATTTACCGCTCCATGTTGACGAACTGCGCCGCCGCTGCCGCCAAAGCGCCTCGGAAATAGCCCTCAGTCTCCTGGAACTGGAATTAGGGGGTAAAATTCATTCTTTACCCGGCCAACATTTCGTCCTGAACCGCGGCTGACCGCGCCGCCCCGCCGGAGCGACCGCCTCTCCGGGCGTTTTTCCCGGACGTATCGCAACTTGACAGGGCATGTTATAATCAGAGCGTGAGAACCTTTTGCGCCCGGCGCCGTCGGTCGGGGGCGGTTTTTAATATAACACGCCGATTGGATTACAAAATGCGGAAATTTATCCAAAAATATCTTTTTTCCGAGGCTTTGCCTTTAGACGCCCGGATGGTGAATATGATCTGCGTCGTGGGTATGGGCGCGGCGATAACCGCTACCTGCGTCCGGGTCTTTATGAAAGCCGAACCGGCCCTGATTGCGGTTATGGTGGGGATAATCCTCTGCATCTGCCTTTTCGTCTTCTTTTGCAACCGCTATAAACTCTACCGGATCAGTATCCTCATTTTACTGATCACCTTAGGCGACATATTATTCCCGCTGGCGCTTTTTTTCCTTGGCGGCTCGCACAGCGGCATGGCCGCCTATTTTGCTGTCGCCCTCACTGCCATATTTTTCCTCTCGCGCGGCAAAACCCGCGTCGGGCTGGTCGTCACCAATATCGTCTGGGTCACCGTCTGCTACGTCATCGCCTACAACTATCCGCAACTCGTCCACCCGCTCCCCCCTTTCCAGCAGACTATTGACAACATACAGTCTTTCATTGTTTCCGGCCTGTTTGTCGGTTTTCTCATTTTGTTTCAAAGCAATATATACAACGCGGAAAAACTGAAAGTGGAGAGAACCGACCAGGCGCTGGTCGAACAGGACAAACTCCTGCACGCCGTCAATTACGCCGCCGCGGTGCTTCTCACCCACGACGAGGACAATTTCTCGGGAACCTTGCGGCGCGGCATGTCTCTGATGGCGGAAAGCGTGGGGGTTTCTCGCATCTATGTCTGGAAAAACGCGATGATCAACGGCGAGCTCAGTTATGTCCGGATTTGCGAGTGGGGTTCCGGGCAAGCGGACGCCGCCGGTGTGACCGACATGGATAATCTTTCGTTCTCATATATAGCGAGCATACCGGCCTGGGAAGCCAAATTCGCCGCCGGCCAGTCGGTGCGGGGCAAAGTGCGCGACCTTTCCCCCACTGAGCAGGAGCGCCTCTCCCCCTACGGCGTCCTTTCCATTCTGGTCATTCCCGTTATTCTGCAGGACAAATTCTGGGGCTTTGTCAGTTTTGACGATTGCCGCCGGGAACGCGATTTTTCCGCGGATGAGGAAAGCATTCTCCGCTCCGGCAGCTTGCTCCTGGCCAACGCCATCATCCGCAACGAAAATAATCTGGCCCTCAAGAACCGGTTGCAGCAGCAGGAAATGATGTCCGCCATCTCCCAAAGTTTCATTTCCAGAGAGGATTTGCCGGTACTGATCAACAGCGCCCTGCGCCGGACGGGGGAATTCCTCGGCGTAACCAGGGTGCTGCTCGCCCCGGCGGAAGATTTTGCCGACGACGTCCAGTACGCCTGGAACCGGGAGACGGAACCGCCGAACCTGGAAACGGCCAGGGTCGGGATCAGCGAAATAATAAACAGCAGTTTTCCCAAATTCCTGGCGGAACACGGCGCCGTTCCCGCCATTTACTGCGCCGACATTCAAGCCGATGAAAGATACTCCACTTTGGCCGTCGCGGGAGTGAAATCTTTCATCATAGCCCCCCTCTACGCGAACGCCGAATACTGGGGAGCGCTGGTGATCGAGGAATGGTCGGAGCCGCGCCCCTGGAGCGAGAGCGACTCCCAGCTGGCCGGCATGGTCAGCGGCGCCCTAGCCGGGGCCATATCCCGCGACCTGATGGACAAAGAGCGGGCCAGAGCCTTGGCGCAAGCCGTCCAGGCCAGCAAGGCCAAAGGCGATTTTCTTTCCAACATGAGCCACGAAATGCGCACGCCGATGAACGCCATCATCGGCATGACCACGATCGCCAAAACCGCCGACGATATGGAGAAAAAAGACTATTGCCTGAAAAAAATCGAGGACGCTTCCACCCATTTGCTCGGCGTCATCAACGATATCCTTGATATGTCCAAAATCGAAGCCAATAAACTGGAACTTTCCCTGGAGGAATTTAATTTTGAACGTATGCTGCAAAAGGTCGTCGGGGTCATCAATTTCCGCGTGGAAGAAAAACATCAGTCTTTTTCCGTATATATCGACAAAAACATTCCCCGTTACCTGATCGGCGACGACCAGCGGCTGGCGCAAGTGATAACCAATCTGCTCTCCAATTCCGTCAAATTCACGCCCGAACACGGCGCCATCCGTCTGAGCGCGGCTTTGGCCGGCGAGGAGGACGGATTATGCATCATTCAGATTAAAGTGACGGACAACGGCATCGGCATCAGCGCGGAGCAAAAAGCCCGTCTCTTCAGCTCATTTGAACAGGCGGAAAGCAGCACCTCGCGCAAATTCGGCGGCACCGGCCTGGGACTGGCCATATCGAAACGGATCGTGGAGTTAATGGACGGCGAAATATGGGTCGAATCCTCTTTAGGCCAAGGCGCCGAATTCACTTTTAATATCCGCTTGCTGCGCGGCTCGGAAAAAGAGCGAAACAAGCAGCGTTCCGGCCTGAATTGGAAAAACGCGCGCATGATGGCCATAGACGACGATCCGGAAACGCGGCGTTATTTCAGCGATATCGGGCGCCGCTTCGGCATTGTCTGCGACACTGCCGCCAGCGGCAAAGAAGCGTTCGAGCTGATAGAGAAAAACGGTAATTACGATATTTATTTCGTGGATTGGCGGATGCCCGGCATGAACGGCATCGACTTCACTCTCCGCCTGCGGGAGATTTACAGTTCGCAAAAGCCCGTCGTCATACTCATTTCCGCCGCCGAATGGAACAGCATTGAGGACAGCGCCAAGCAGGCCGGCGTCAACCGTTTTTTGTCCAAACCACTTTTCCCTTCCGACATCGCCGACTGCATCAGCGACTGCATCGGCCGGGAGGGGCGGGAGACGGCGAAACCGGCGGCGGCGGCTCGCACCGACAGTTTCGCCGGTTATCAGCTCTTGCTGGCTGAGGATGTGGATATAAACCGGGAAATCGTCGCCAGCATCCTGGAACCGACGGGAATTCAGATCGACTGCGCGGAAAACGGCGCGGAAGCCGTAGCCAAATTCCAGGCCGCGCCCGAAAAATACAATATGATTTTCATGGATGTGCAGATGCCGGAAATGGACGGTTACGAGGCGACGCGGCGGATTCGCGCCCTCGACCTGCCAAGCGCGGCCACCGTCCCCATTATCGCCATGACGGCCAACGTATTCCGCGAGGATATAGAAAAATGCCTGGCCGCCGGTATGAACGGCCATGTGGGCAAACCGCTGGATTTTGACGATGTTCTCACCTGTCTGCGGGAAAATCTGACAAAGGAGGACAGCCCCTGATATGTCTGCCACGCCTGATATAACCGCTACGCCTGATATACCGGACATTCCCGACGCGCCGGACTTACCTGACGCGCCGGACATACCTGATATAAACGCCGCGCCGCCAGACCGCCGCCTGAAAATCCCCGCCCGCTACAGGCAGCGCTTTGAGG